>DASTKE010000425.1:0-2060 GCA_035716105.1 Ktedonobacteraceae bacterium
TAGCTTTTTGAGGGCTTGCAGGCAACTAGAGGCGTGCAGTATGCCCGCTTCCGCGTTGTAGGTAGCCAGATCATAGGTGCAGGGGGCAAATTGCGGAAAACGCTGCTGGCAGTCCTGGAGTGTGAGTCGCTCAGTTGGCAAGCCCATCTCACGCAAAATAGTGTAGCTGGGTAATACGAATTGATCCTCTGCCGTGCCGAGCGTGAGCAACCCTGTTCGTGTATAAAGTCGGCGCTGTGTGTACTGTTCGAGCGCTCTCCAGCGTTTCAGACTGAGGCGCACCATCTCTGAATAAAAAGCATTATCCCCATATTCAAAGCGTAGGAGCCGCGAGATACCGTGTGAGGTTCCCCGGCGATGATCTACTGTCTCTTGTTCCAGCACCGTCACGTGTCTGTTTCCCTCTAACAGCAGCGCATAGGCGGTGGCAAGTCCGACGATACCTGCTCCTACAATCCCGATGGTTTGTTGAAACACAGTATGCTATTCCCTCCTCATTTGGTCTTCACCACAAGAGTATAGCAGAGGAGCCACTGCTAGTCAAGCAAAATTAGAAAAATTCACTGTAGAAACACGGATTTATAAAGTATAAAAATTGATTGATATTTGTAATAAAGTGTAATGGAAATGTGCTATTCAATGAATACACAAAGTGAGCCAAAACGTGAATGGGAAGGATAACATGAGCTTTTAACATGTCAAAAAAATGTTGCCGGATAGAAGCGTAATATGTAATCAAAGAGCATCGTCACGTGACGGAATCTGGTACAATAGGGAAACAATGACGATCAGGAAGTGAAGAGCAATGCTCTTTTCTTCCTCGTCACGGAATATCCCTCTTCAAAAGGAAAGCGTCGAGAGTTTATGCACGAAGATATCGCTGCTGTACCTGCTGAGTCAGGGCAGAAGCTCTATATTGCGCCCACTGGTTTGCTGCGTGGTGAACCTGATCTGCCATCCTCCAAGTATTACACCCTGCGCTATCTGCTGGCCGCGACACTGGCGCAGGGTGTAAGTTGTGTTTCGTTCCCGGCCATCAGCGACGATAGCGAGGCGCTCTTTCGCGGCTGTCGCGCCCTGGGAGCCGAACTGACCTGGCATGACGAGCGGCAGCGCGTGTTACGCGTGCAGGGCGTGGGGCGTCCGCATCGCACGGAGCCGGTCACTATCAACGTGGGCAACGCTGGGGCCGTGTTGCGCCTGCTGCTTGGCCTGAGCGCACTGCTGCCGGAAGTGACCTTTGTGACTGATCATGCTCAATCGCTGGGCAAGCGACCGAACCGCGAACTGCTGGAGAGCCTGACAGCACTGGGTGCCACATGTGAAAGTGTGGGGCCAGATGGCTATTTGCCGGTTACTGTGCGAGGTGGTGCGCTGCATGGTGGCCGGGTCAAGGTATCGGGGACGCGCAGTTCGCAGTATCTCAGCGCCTTGCTCTTTCTGGCTCCTCTGATTGGCGAACCAGTACAGATCGATGTCGTTGGTGGCCTGAAGTCGGAACCCTTGATCCATGTAACGCTGAATGTGTTGCGAGAGGCTGGTATCGCCATAGAGCACGATGTGGCGCTGCGCCATTTCTCGATACCGCCTGGACAACGCTATCAGCCGCGTGTGTATGAAGTGCCGGGAGATTATCCCTCGGCGGCAGCGCTGCTGGTGGCTTGCGCGGTGGCTACCGACCCGGCGAGCGAGATACGCTTGCACCGGCTGCGATCCGGCGAGACCGATGGCGAGGCGCTGCTCGGCGCGCTGCAAGCGATGGGGGCCGCTATGACCATCGAGGGCGAAAGCGTGACGTTGCGCGGTGGACGGCGACTGCGCGGCATCGAGATGGATGGTGATCGCGCCATCGACAGTATCCCCGTGCTGGTGGCAGCGGCTTGCTTTGCCGAGGGCGAAAGCGTTTTCTACAACATCGGAAGCCTGCACTACAAAGAGTCCGACCGTATCAACGATCTTTGCACGGAATTACGCAAGGCCGGGTGCGCCGTTATGCCCCAGGAGGATGCCATCATCGTCCAGGGGCGACCGCAGGGCGTCGAAGGCGGCGTTGTCGTCGA
>DASTKE010000426.1:0-2750 GCA_035716105.1 Ktedonobacteraceae bacterium
TGCTGCGGCTTGCGGAGGAGCGCTACGCTGAGGCCGGGTACGAGGTGCAGACGCTGCGCATCTCGACATGCCCGGTGCTGGAAGATCTGCCGGACTGGTCGTCTTCAGAACTGCTGGCGTATGCGCGAGAGTTGCAGCGTATGCTGGATGATGTGGGTGTGGCCTTTTGCTCGCTGGGTCCGGCTCAGGTCGCTCGGCCCGATTTTCCCCTTGCGCGCATCGAGGGCATCGCTGATGTGCTGGCGGCGACGAGCGCGTTGAACGCGACGGTGCAGCTTGCGCTGCCGGAGACGGGTCTGCGAGCGGAGTCGGCTTTAGCGGCGGCGCGAGTGATGAAGCGGCTGGCGGAGGAGACGGAGGAGGGTTTTGGCAATTTTCGCTTCGCCATGCTGGCTTGCGTGGCTCCTGGCTGCCCATTCTTTCCCTCGGCCTATCATACTGGTCCAACCAGCCTCTCGGTTGGCTTGCAGGGAGCCGGGTTGATCGCCGAGGGGCTGAAAGCCTATAATGCCGACAGGAGAGAGGAACATCCGGTGGACCTTATGGCGGTCAGCGAGTGGCTGCGGACGGTGTTGATCGAGCAGGCCGCGCCGGTGGTGGCATTGGGGCAACAATTGGCGACTGAGCACGCTCTGGCATTCGGTGGCATTGACCTCTCACCAGCGCCACTGGGTGAGGAGAGTATCGTGACGGGGCTGGAAGATTTTGGATATGGGCTATTTGGAACGCCGGGGACGGTCGCCGTTTCCGCAGCGCTGACTGCCGCACTGAAGCAGACGGGGTTGCCTACCTGCGGCTACTGTGGGCTGATGCTGCCTGTGCTGGAGGACGCGGTACTTGGGCGGCGCTGGCAAGAGGGACTGGTCAACACACACCAACTGCTGCTGTATTCGTCGGTGTGTGGCACCGGTCTGGATACTGTACCGCTACCGGGCGATGTCGCGCCGGGGGAGATCGCGCATCTTTTGCTGGATGTGGCGACGATGGCGCTGCGTCTGAACAAGCCGCTTTCGGCGCGCCTCTTTCCGGTGCCGGGTAAACACCGGGGGGAATACACGAGCTTCACATCGCCATATCTGACGAACACGCTGATTCGCTAGATGGTATAGGTTGTTCCCCATAGAACATCCATCACGCCGTCATAGGCGAACTTGACGCTTTCGTAGAGGCTGGCATTGGAGATGGCGAGCGCGGCGAGGCTGGCAAGGACGGAGAGGAACTGGATATCGTCTTCGTGAAACGTGCGCATCTCACTGGTGTAGACGCGCAGGACGCCGATGGCCTCGCCGCGCACCTCCAGGGGAACACACAGCACGGAAACGATGCCCTCGCGCTTCGCGGCCTCTTTATATTGAAAGCGCGTATCGGTCTCGATGTTCGTGATAATCACCGGCGCGCCTCGCATAGCCTCGCTGTCAATCGGGCTTTTTTCGACATCGACGGGGCCTTTTGCCAGGTAGTTGCCGCTCAACCCGTAGCCGGCGGCAAGCTGCAACTGGCCCGTGCGGCTGTCGAGCAGGCGCAGTCCGCAGGCCATGACCTGCATAGCCTCGGTGATGCTTTTCGCAATATCCTGCAAGACTTGATTGAGATCAAGGCTGGACGAGATGGTCAGCGCCGCCTGATAGAGGGCGGTATAGTAATCGTGATGTGTACGGCCAGGGCTATCGCCTGGCCGATCGGTAGGATGGCCATTGGAATCGGTCATGTGTTCATATGTCCTCTCGGAGAGAATATACCGTATAAATACAACTTGAACCAGGCAAAGATAGGATGATTTCTCTCTCCCTATCATTATACCATAGGAAAGGGGAGGAAGGCGAAAAAGCGGAGGAAATATATGCCCCATAGATGGTGGTGAGAATCCACGGGGACATCTCAGGGAAGGATGACCGCTCTCCTTCCCTGCTGTCTTGTTTGTACGTTCGTACCGCGTTTTAAGCGTTTGGCCGTTTCGGGTCCTGGACTACCCAGACACGACACGGGGCGTTATTAAGCACGTAGAGAACGGTTTTGCCGAAATCATTGTGTATTTTGTTGGAAGCATCGCGTACCATGCCGAGCATGATGAGCGCGCAATTGTGGTCCCGCGCTTCGTCGACGATGGCGGGACCTGCATCACGCGCCTCTACCACTTCCGCGACGGCTGCACAGCCTGCTTCACCTGCGACAGACATGGCGTCTTGCAGGAGTTTATCGGCTTCCTCGGACTCTTTGGTGCGAACGTTCGCGTGAAGGGGGAGTGTGCGCGGTACTTCGATGATATGGACGATATGGACTTTACGTTTTGCTTTCTTCGCCATAAAACAGGCGAGGCGTACTAATTCGTTATCGAGCTTCTTTCCATCAACGATGACGGCGATGTCACCGGTTGCCCCGACAGTGGGAGCAGCTTTTCCCGTCTCCATCTCATCTTTGGTCTTCGCTCGCCAGAACTGAACCATGTGAATCTCCTCCTGGTGGAGCATGATAAACAGCATCAATTCAGTGCCATTATATGTCAACGACTTGCATTGAGGTGTCATGCGACTTGTCGTCGTCGTCAAAGCATTCCACCCAGGTCTAATAGTGATTTTACTCGCAAGATGTGGCCTTCGTCAATGGCAGAACTGCACAAGAATAGTAGAGGTTCTTGCCACATCTTCTCCACATTATATCGCTCATGTAAACCCTGTTTATATGATTGCTTCCCGGCTGCATTCCCTTTGCAAGGAGGAGAGAGAGGTGTGCAGTGTCGCTATTGGCGGCAC
>DASTKE010000427.1:0-2821 GCA_035716105.1 Ktedonobacteraceae bacterium
GGTCTGAAGCGGCATGCCGCTTCAGACCCTTGCCCGCTGCTTTCCCGTTTTTATTCCTTATTGATACATCACCATCATTGGAGCGGGGTTGAGCGCCAGCACGTCTGTGGGCGTCATCAGTGGTTTGTCCAGCTTGTAGAAGAGTTTCATGCCGGGGTACTGGATAAGCTGGTCTTTGTCAAAGAGTTGGTAGTCGCCGATCTTTGAGCCGGGAGAGCCGAAGCCATCGACGCATGTCACCAGTTCGACGCCGGGCTGGAGCTTGATCTTTTGCCAGTCGGGCAGCATCGATGCGAGGAACTGGTGGATGATGAGAATTTTGGGCGGCAGGTGATGCGTGAGCACCAGATTGGAAAGCTGGTTGATGACCCAGTTGATCTCGTCTGCGTGCATGCGCCCGAACTCGACGCCGGGAACGGCTCCGGGAGCCATATCGAACTCCGGGTCGAGGGCGAGGTCGACGCCCGGCTCTTGCAGGTAGGGCCAGAGCATGTTGACCTCTTTCTGAATGGGGCTGTGTCCAATCTGCATATCCATGAAGAAGAGCGCGTGATGCGAGTTCGCCAGCGTCAGGTAGTGCTGAATCGAATCGCCGGGCATCCGGTAGACCCACGAGCCGTCGGCCATCGGCTGCGATTGAACGACAGGTGTCACGTAATCCAGCGCAGGTATAATCGGGTGCGCGGGGTCAAGGCTACTATACGTCTGGGCCTGTGCTTGCAGGTGGTCGATCAGTTCATCATCGGAATACTGCCCGATTGGCCCCATGACGGGTGAGAGCGGGTTGCCGTAGAAGATAACCAGCCGGTCTTGCGGCAAACTGACCTGC
The DNA here is from genome assembly GCA_035716105.1 of Ktedonobacteraceae bacterium. Taxonomy (GTDB): domain Bacteria; phylum Chloroflexota; class Ktedonobacteria; order Ktedonobacterales; family Ktedonobacteraceae; genus CADDYT01. The sequence goes on from DASTKE010000427.1 coordinate 830, forward strand.
CATGTCCAGCCATCCGGTCCCTCCAACTGGTGCAGCTTCGCGATGTTGTCGTGCCAGCTTTCTTGCGCCGTTGTCGTCGATACTGGTGTTTCATCGCCGACTGCCGTTGGCGAATGTTGTGGTGGAAGCGTTGGTGTGCTCTTTGCGGTAGCCTGATGCGGCGGGGTGTAAGGTGGCTTTGCCCGCGCCTGCTGCTCCATAAATTCGTAGCCCAGTAGCGCCAGAAGCACGGCAACCAGCAGGCATGAGAGCAAGATGGCATGTTTATTTGCTCGCCCACCTGCTTGCTCATACTGTTTGTCACGAGGCATGTGCATCTCGCTTTCTAGAAGATACCTGCCATTGTCTCTCAGCACATAAGGAATGCTCTACTTGAGTTTTCGTTACCCCTATTAAATATAACGTGAAACAGGAGTAAATACTATGATACATGGGAAGCAGGTACTTTTGGCCCAGTGACAAACATGCCTTCTTTACTGCCTGTCTCAGTTCACCTCACTTTCTTTGCTCCCATCTGCTGCTCTTCCTGTTTCAAGCTCAGTCCAGTCACCTCACCCGCCTCGTTCTTCGCAAAGCTGATCTCGCTGTCGAGTGCCTGGGCGAAAAAGGTGTTCTCAGAGGAGGGCCGAAGCTCGATTGGTGACTGTCCTTTCGCCTCCAGAAAAAGGCGGTCGTCTCGTTGGCTGATGAGCAAGACAAAACCTCTTCGTGACTCGTACTCGCCTGTATAGATGTGTAAAGAATCTGGTGACATCATCACGGGGACGCGTTGTGGCTGGTAATCAGGCCATGCATATTCCTGTGCGATGGCGCGAAACAGGTCTGACAGGACGGCATCGCCATCGTCACTATTTGTCAGTACGACCGCGCCCATGCCATGCTCCACATACGCATTCGATAAACATCTGTAGCCGATGTTGGAACCGCCATGCCCGAAACGTCGCGTTGCGCCCCGCCCTTCAAGATGGAGGCCCAGGCCAAAAGATGGCGCGACCTGCGCCTTGAGCGCCTGATCCACCATCTCCTGCTTCAGAAAGCTGGTCGGTTTCCCCAGATGCGCACGCTGAATCTCACAGGCCAGCTTAGCCAGGTCTGTTGCCGTTGTCCAGAGTCCCGCACCGGCCATTTCTGGAATCACGCGCCATTTGCCGGGCAGTGGATCGCCGCCGATATCGTGGCCAACAGCAGTGGATGTCGAGCGGCTATCGGGATAGGATTGATCGTAGCAGCTGTTGCGCATCTCCAACGGCTCGAAGACCAGTTCGCGCATCAGTTCGGGGAACGGCTTGCCGGTGACATCTATCAACAGTTGTTGCAGGACGGAGTAGTGGCTGCCAGAGTAGCGATACACGCTCCCAGGAATCAGCGCCGCCCGCACAGGCGGTGTATTGGCGGGAGGCTGCCCCTCAAGCACCTGCAACAGCGTTGGCGTTGCCTCTCCACGCCGAAAGCCGCGAAACCAGTTGTAGGACAGCCCTGCCGTGTGACCGAGCAACTGGCGTATAGTGACTCGCGGCTGCCACGAACCATTGGCGGGCAGTTTCCAGGAGGTGAGGTAGCGGTTGCTATCCTCGTCGAGGTCAAGCACACCCTCCTGAGCCAGTCGCAGTGTACCCACCATCGCCACGTGCTTGCTGACGGAGCAGACCTGAAAAATCGTCTCGGTCGTCACCGGCTCCGCCCTTCCTGCTTCCAGCACGCCATAGCCTCTGGCCCACTCGATCTCGCCATTGTTGACAACCGCGACACTCACTCCCGGCGTCCTGTAAAAGGCCATGCGCTCGGCAAGCGTTGTTCGCGGCGTATCCTGTTTCCAGGCAAAAGGATCGGGCAATATGTTATGTTCGATGCGCTGTATGCGCTCTGCAATCTCTGCTGTGTACTGATGTGTCATGCATAGCTCCTTCTATTAAAGTCGATAAAAGTATACAGGTTCTCCATCTTTCGACGGGAAACCGGACGCCGTAGGGGCGATGCCTGGTGCTCGCCCGC
>DASTKE010000428.1:0-2934 GCA_035716105.1 Ktedonobacteraceae bacterium
GTGGTCTTCACTGCCGTGACGCTGGCTATGGCCGCCGCGGCCTGGGCCATTTCGGGCGACAGTGTCTTCGCTCTGGCGGTACTGGTCGTTGCCACACCCTGCCTGTTGATCCTTGCTACTCCCATCGCCATTCTGTCCGGAGTCGACCTGGCCGCTCGCCAGGGCATCATCGTCAAAAGTGGGGGAGCCATCGAACAGTTTGGCGAGGTCGATGTCACCGTCTTCGATAAAACGGGGACGCTTACACTGGGCATTCCCAGCGTGACGGCGCTGATACCGCGAGAAAAGGCCGGGGACGCACCAGCAGAGCCAGAACACACCGGCTATGACGAAGAAACGCTCCTGCGCCTGGCCGCCTCTGTTGAGCAATACTCGGCCCATATCCTGGCACGGGCCGTGGTTGATGCCGCACAGAACCACACGCTTCCCCTCCGTCCGGCAACGGGCTTTGAAGAGGTCTTCGGCAAGGGAGTGCAGGGCCGGGTCTCGCTTCCATCCTTGCCAAAGGATGCAGAGGCTCCTCTGGAAGGAGAACAATGGCGAGAGGTACAGGTGGCTGTGGGCAACCGCACGTTCATGGCTCATCTCAACATCTCCAGTCCGCCCGCGCTGTTGAGCGAACGGGAGCGGCGCGTGGAACTGGGGCAGATTGGCAGCTTCATCGCTGTGGACGGCAGGGTGGAGGGGCTGATCGTGCTGGAAGATGTGCCGCGAGAGGAACTTTCACTGCTGGTGCCACGCCTGAAGGAGGCAGGCATCGAGCAGGTGGTTTTGCTGACAGGTGATAGCGAGGTGGTCGCGAAGCAGATCGGACAGGTGGCCCATGTCGACCGGGTCGTCGCTCGCTGCCTGCCAGAAGACAAGGTGCGGGTGATCCAGGAACTGCTCCGGCAGGGCCACCGGGTGCTGATGGTCGGCGATGGCGTCAATGATGCTCCCGCGCTGGCGACCGCTTCCCTGGGTCTGGCGCTGGGAACGCAGGGCTTGACGGCTGCCGCCACCGCCGCTGACGCGGTTCTGCTTTCGCCGGATATCCACCGTGTCGTGACGGCGGTGCGCATCGGCAGGCACGTCATGCACATCGCCCGCCAGGGTATCTGGGTCGGCATGGGCCTGAGCCTGATCGCCATGATCTTCGCCGCCGCTGGATATATCCCACCGGCGGTCGGAGCTATCTTGCAGGAAGGCATTGATGTTGTTGTGATCCTGAATGCTTTGAGAGCAGGCAGGATGTCGTAAAGAGGCAATCTCGAAGACGAGGTTGCCGCGCAAAGGAGACAGATGATGAAAGATCGAATGTCCATTGTGGTGTTTTCGGGAACCGTCGATAAATTGATGGCCATTTCTATTCTGACGACGGGTGCCGCCGCGATGGGAATGGAGGTCGAACTGTTTCTTACTACCTGGGGGTTGGAGGCGTTCCGCAAGGGCAGCTACCAGACCAACACGCGGGTGAGCAAAGATTTTGAGGACTACGGCCCGGTCATGATGCAACAAATGATGGCGAAGCATGTCCCATCCTGGATGGAAAACCTCAAGAATGCCAGAGAGATCGGCGAGGTCAAGATCTTCGCGTGCAGCATGACGATGGAACTCTTCGACATGAAGCTGGACGATCTGGAACCCATCGTTGATGATGTGACCGGCGTTGCCACTTTCGTCGAACGAGCCAAAGAGGGCAAAATCACGCTGTTCATCTAGCTCCTGCTGATCTTCTTGAAGCATGGAGCGTGAACAAGCTCCACGCTTCAAGAAGATCGTCAGGAACACGGGCAAGAGAAAGAAAAAAAGGATGTGATACCTATGCCAGAACTGAAAGATATTGCTATTGATAAAGAGATCGATGCCAGAGGCAGCTTCTGCCCCGGTCCGCTTATGGAGTTGATTCGCGGCATGAAAGTGCTGCCGGTTAGCGGAGTGCTGGCGGTCCTTTCCAGCGATCCGGGGTCGGCCAAAGACATTCCGGCCTGGATTGCGAAGGCGCGCCACGATTTTCTCGGAGCTTTCCCTGAGAAGGGCTATACCCGCTTCGTAGCGCGAAAAGCGCACTGAGCGCAAGGCGCACGGAAAGGAGGGGCGGTTATGCCCCAGCGTATTGTGATTGTTGGTGGCGGCGTCGGTGGAACGATTACAGCCAACTTGCTCGCCCGCTCCCTGCTGCCCACTGAGGCGGAGATCACGCTCATCGAGAGCAGCGGCTACCATGTCTATATGCCCGGCTGGCTCTACCTGCCGTTCAACCATGCCAGTCCCTCAAGCGAGCAGATTGTGAGGAGGGAGCGTGACCTGCTGGATAAGCATGTGCATCACGTGATCGGGGAGGTTGATGGCATTGACGCAGCCAACCGGGAACTGCACGTGCGTTACAGCGAAGGGCGCGACGAAATTGTCGGCACCGGAGGAGCGCTGGAAGCCATCTACGCCTACGATTATCTGGTGCTGGCAACCGGAGCGAGGCTCGTCCCCTCGGACCTGGAAGGCTTGAGTGGCACAGAGGATAGGTGGCATCACTTCTATAGTGCAGAGGGGGCGATGCAACTGCGCCACGCGCTGCGCGAATTCGCGGGCGGGCGCATCGTCATCACGGTGGGCGGCATCCCCTATCGCTGTCCACCGGCCCCGCTCGAATTCAGCTTCTTGCTCGACGAGTGGCTGCGCAAACAGGGACTGCGAGAGAAGACCGAGATCGAGTACCTCTTTCCCCTGCCGCGAGTCTTTCCCATTGAGAGCGTAGCCGAGGTGGTAACACCCCTGCTGGAGGAGCGCGGGATTGGCTATCGCGTCTTCTTTAATGCCGAAAAGGTCGACACTGAACAGCGGGTGATCTCTTCGCTGGAAGGCGAGGAATTCGCCTACGATCTGCTGGTCGTTGTGCCGCCCCATCGCGGGGCAAAATTCGTCGAGGAAGCGGGTCTGGGTGATGCTCAGGGCTGG
>DASTKE010000429.1:0-3389 GCA_035716105.1 Ktedonobacteraceae bacterium
GTGAAGTTGGATGGTGTGGACCTGACAAAGATTTCAGCGAACGAGGTGCGCAAAAGGCGTGTCAATATGCAGATGGTTTTCCAGGACCCCTACAGTTCGCTGGACCCACGCTACACCATCGGGCAGGTCGTCTCGGAGCCGCTGATCAATTTCAAACGCGGCAATGAGAAGGAGATCGAAGGGCAGGTCGAGCACCTGCTTGAAGTCGTGGGCCTCAACCCCGCCTTCGTCAACCGCTTTGCCCACGAGTTCAGCGGTGGTCAGCGCCAGCGTATCGGTATCGCACGCGCCCTGGCCCTCAACCCGTCCTTTATCGTCGCGGATGAGCCGGTCTCCGCGCTCGACGTTTCTATTCAGGCGCAGGTACTCAACCTCTTGCAAGATTTGCAGGGGCAATTCGGCCTGACGTACCTGTTCATCGCGCACAACCTGTCGGTGGTGAAGCACATCAGCGACCGCGTGGCCGTGATGTACCTGGGCCGCGTGGTAGAACTGTCCGTCAGCGAGGAACTGTACCAGTTGCCCCTGCACCCGTACACACAGGCGCTGCTTTCCGCCATTCCCGTCCCCGACCCCACCGTCGAGGCGAAACGACGGCGCATCATTCTGGAAGGTGATGTTCCCAGCCCGGTTAATCCACCTAGCGGCTGCAATTTCCACCCTCGTTGTTGGAAGGCCCAGGCCATCTGCCGTGAGGTGATTCCACCATTGGAAGAGAAGCAGGCAAATCACTACGCCGCCTGCCACTTCCCCGGCTAGACAAATATCAGGGGAAAAAGGGTCTGGCGTATGTGCCAGACCCTTTTTCCCTCTAATACCCAGGGTCGGCTTGCTCAATGTGTTTAATGCGTGAGAGCAGGCGTATGCGCGCTAGCAGATGGCGGGCGTCAAATGGTTTGATGACGTAATCGTCGACACCGGCCTGGAAGCCAGCCACTTTGTCCTGGAGCGTTGCCTGAGAAGTAAGAATCATAATGGGGAGGTGAAGCAACGTTGGATGACGCCGCACAAAGCGACAGAAATCCAGTCCGTTCTCCTGGCCGATCAGCACCTCGACAATCAGCATATCGGGTATATGCATCTCCAGGGAGAGCTTCGCCTCAGAGAGCGAAGTGACACATGTGACAGCACAGTAACTGGCAAGCGATTGTTGCACTCTGTCACATGCGTTCTGATCACTATCTACACAGAGGATTTGTAGCCTTCGCAATGCTTATGGCCTACATACAACTAATCTCGCTCCGCCAGGGACTGTACCAGATCATCCATCCGGCGCTGCCGGTCACCGGGTGTCAGCCGCAGAACGCGCTCGATAGCGGCATTCAACGCGCTCGGCTTGAAAGGCTTGGTCAGGTACTCATCCACGCCGGAAAGCATGCCCGTCATCTGATCTTCCTCGCGAGTCATCGCGCTGAGGATAATCATCGGGGTATCCATCGTTCGTGAATCACCGCGCAGGCAGCGTACAAGCTGATATCCGTCCATGCGAGGCATTTTGACATCAATAATCACGCAGTCCGGCTGCTCTGCATAGACGCGCTCCAACCCCTGCACACCATCGTAAGCAACTACGACCTGGTAAGCTCCATGCAGATTCACGGCGTATTTAATAAGTTCGACGATCGTCGGATTGTCATCGATAACCAATACTTTTTTCATCGCGTTCCCATCGTTCAGGCTGCCTTACACACGGTACTGGTTACTGGGTTCCTAAGAATAGATCACCTTCCTGCATTGTAACACAGTTGTGCCTCGCTGCCAACTAATCAACCGTCAAAGTACTATGCGCTCCTCTAAAAGAGGAAGCCCTGTCCTGTAACTATCTATCGGATACTTCCCTCATTTCTGTATGTATGGCGAGAAGTGAAAAGGGCTATTTCCCCCCTTGAAAGGCTTGAGAAGCTATGTTACACTACGCTTGAGAGAGTGTGGAAGGAGTGTGTTATGAACCAATATGTGAGAATGGGATGATGCGATCAAAATCTTTCTCAGCGAGAATGCACAGGACTTGCTGGAACTGATTTATGGTCCACAGATACGGGTCAAGCGCAAACTGCAAACGGAATTGAAGGTGCGTACCATTGAGGCTGATGCCCTCCTGGAGTCGGAGGTGGTAGAGTTTGAGGCTGAAGATGAGGGAGAAAACCTGATCTATCACATCGAAGCCCAATCGACGTACGACCCATTGATGCCCGACCGGCTTTTGCGCTACGCGCAAGCTGCCCATAGTGAACACGGCTTGAATGTGTGCTCGTGTGTCATCTATTTACGCGATATCGGCACGGTACAGGAACCCCCGCACCGGTGGCAGCGCAAAAATGGCAAAAATCTGTTAGTATTTGATTATACGAGCGTGGAACTGGCAAAAATGCCGCTCGAAGACCTCAAACAGGCAGGACGGCTCAGCTTGTGGCCACTGCTGGTACTCAGCAAAGGGGGTGCCAGTCATGCCGTCATGAGAGAGGTTGTCACCGAGCTGGCCCAGGCACGCAAAGCCAACCTGTTGTTTGTTACCAAGCTGTTTGCTAATCTGGTCTTTACCGAAGAGGAAGACCAGCAATGGCTGGAAAGGATCTTTGCTATGCATCGTGATCCACTTTCACAAACCCCGACCTATCAGAAGATCCTCAAGGAAGGACGTGAGGAAGGGCGTGAGGAAGGACTTGAGGAGGGACTGGAGAAAGGACGTGAAGAAGGCTTGCAGGAAGGACTGGAGAAAGGCGAGTTGGTAGGCTTGCAACGAGCGGTGCTCACCGTGGTTGAGTCGCGTTTTCCGCCCCTGGCAGAACTGGCACGTCAGCAGGTGATGCAAGTACGCAAGCCCGAGACCATCAATTACGCCCTCAAAGCGCTGGCAAAAGCTCCTGATGAGGAAGTCGCTCGGATGCTCCTTGAGTTGCTGGCAGCTTGACTGATATCAAAATGAAAGCAGAAGAGGCCGAGTGGTCTTATCCACTACTGATTATACATCGGTGGTGGATAAGATCACTCGGCTTTTTCCGCCTATCCAGCGGTGGTTTGGTAGCCTATGACACCCCTCTCAATGATGGAGAGCCTTTCTCTTGGCTCTCCATCATTGAGAGGGGAAACCGGCTGTTGTAGGGGCGAGCACAAGGCATCGCCCCTACAACATCCCCCCTCAAGGACGCAGAGCCAATAGAAAATACAGGAAGACTATTACGGTGTTTTATGTTAAAATGGTGGGGGTGATTGAGAGCAAAACCGTGGTTTAGCAGGCGCAGCATGAGACGTTGCCCTGGATGGAGATGAAAAAGCATGGCTATCCTATCAGAACTCGACCGGTACTCACGGCAGACCCTCTTTGGACCGATTGGAAAAACGGGCCAGGAGCGGCTGCGGAATGCGTCCGTGACGATTATTGGCTGCGG
>DASTKE010000430.1:0-2296 GCA_035716105.1 Ktedonobacteraceae bacterium
GGCGTGCAACTCGTTGTGGCCTGTTACGGGAGAGACGAGAACAGGTAGCAGTTGAAGCGCACGGCCTGGGTCAGGTCGGAGAGACGGATGTGTTCGTTGGGGGCGTGCGCGCCACTGGCCCAGTAGACCGGGTTGCCGGGAACGGCCAGGCCGGGGACGCCGACGAAGCGGCGCAACGCACCCAGCAATGGCAGCGTACCACCCGCGATGGGATTGATGACCGGCTGCTGGCCGCTGTACGCCTCCGCAAGCGACTTGATGCGCTGCACAACTGGCTCCTCCATGGGGGTTACGACGGGTTCCGCGCTGCCAAAGACGCTGAGGCGAATATCGGTGTAGCCCTGGGCGTCCAGATAGGCACGCAGCTTCGCCGCGATATCTTGCGGGTCCTGGTTGGGAACGAGACGGAAGTCGATTTTCGCCATCGCCTTCGCGGGTAGCACCGTCTTCGTGCCTTCGCCGGTATAGCCACTGAGCAGACCAGCGATATTGCAGGTGGGAGTGAACATCTGCCGCTCGCGCAGGGCCGCGCCTGAGAGGTTATCCACGAAATGATCGACTTTGTACGCCTCGCGCAGTTCGGCATCCATGTTGGGCTGGTCGGCGATGGCCGCTAGCTGGGCCTCGGATGGCGGCAATACGTCGTCGTAGAAGCCCGGAATGAGGACGCGGCCATCCGGCGTTTTCAGCGAGGCCAGCGCCTGCACGAGCCGCCACGCCGCACTGGGCAGAATGGGAGCCGAGCCGGAATGCGCGTCGGTTCCCGCGCCCTGCACGTCAAGCTGCACGTAGAGCAGCCCTTTCGTTCCCAGAAGCAGTTCGGGGCGTCCGGTCGGACCAAAGTTTTCGCCCTCCCAGAAACAGGCATCGGCCTGCAACAGCGGCGCGTATTTCTCCGCGATGGCTCCAAAGTGTGGGCTACCCACCTCCTCCTCACCCTCGATAATCCAGCGCAGTGTAATCGGCAGCTCGCCAATCGTGGCACGCAGGGCGCGGATGGCGGCCAGACGCGCCGCGATCTCCCCCTTGTTGTCGGATGAGCCGCGAGCATAGAGCTTGCCGTCGCGTATAGTCGGCTCGAAGGCCGGCGATTGCCAGAGTTCCAGCGGCTCGGCTGGCTGGACATCATAGTGGTTATAGAGCAGCACGGTGTAGGGGCCGCGCCCGCGCAATTCGCCATAGATGGCGGTCGGCGCGCCCTCGGCGTACAGGCGCTGCGTGCTGAAGCCCGTCTCTTGCAGCAGTTGCTCCATCAAATCGGCCATCTCGGCCATGCCCAATCCCTGCGCTGCCACGCTCGGCTGCCTGCAAATCCGCTCCAGCAGCGCCAGCGCCTCGTCCGGGTGGCTATCAAGATACGCGGTTACTTTGCTGTCAATCATGAAGATGCTCCTTGTAGTTAATGTGCATTGGAGTGACGAAATAACGGCAACCAACCAACCGTAGGAGCCGATTTATCGTGCTCACCGCCGATTGATCGGCCCCAGGCTGAAGGCCGATTCCTGTCTCTAAACCGGATGCAGAACAGGTTGAGGAGCAATCCCTTCAAGCGGTGAATAGAGGTGCAGGCGATAGGCGGCAAGAATGGCGTCGCTCTCGCAGCACACCTCCAGTTTTGTATACAGATGCTGCCTGTGCCGCCTGACCGTCGCCACTTCGATGCCCAGTTTTTGCGCCATTGCCTCATCATCGTAGCCACGCCCCAGCAGTTCCAGCCAGTCTCAACGCTGGCAACATTTGGCAAGACAGACCGTGAAATAGGCACCTTTTCCTAAGCATTTCCCCCTACTCAACTATACACAAGAGAGAACTCTATTGTCAAGGGGAAACAAGAGCGAGAGATGCATAAAAGCTGCTAATTGTGCATACAGTTGAGCAAAACGATCAAAAAAACAGGCATAATTGGGTGTCATTGCCAGCAAGAGGTATCGTCAACGGGGCCACCCACGTGCTCATTTTCCAACACACGAGCGAGTGCCTCGGTTTCAACAGCAGCGGGCAGGAGATCTTCGACCAGGATCGCAACGGCCACCAGATCACCTTTGCCTACAATGGGTCGGGCAATATCACCAGCCTCACCGATACGCAGAACCGCCTGACCAGCTTTGGCTATGATAGCAGCGGGCGCATCAACCTGATTACCGATCCTATCAATCGCACGGTGCAGTTGGGCTATGGCAGCAACAACAACCTGACCAGCATCATTGATCTCAACGGCAAAACCACCACCCTGGGCTACACATCAGGTAGCCATGACCTCAATAGTATCGCGACCCCGGTCAGCGGCCACAAGACC
>DASTKE010000431.1:0-4552 GCA_035716105.1 Ktedonobacteraceae bacterium
ATAACTGTTCCGCTAACACGAACGGGGTCACACTCTATACTGACATCAATTATCAGGGTCTATGTCATACCTTTGGCCCTGGAGATCACGAGCTTGCGGGCGCTGGGCTTGAGCAGAATGTGAGTTCAATCAGAGACCCGCACGATGCATACCACATTATCCTTTATGACAAAGCGAAGAACTTTTCTTACATTGACAAAAGTACGCCAGTCTTAAGCGCCGAGTGGGACAATCGTGCGGACACAATCCATGTTGAGAAGCATCGTCCCACCTCCTGTCATCCCGGAACCGATGGCATTATCGCCTTTATCAATCCCGACTATTCAGGAGGCTGCCTTTTCATTACCGGTAACATACCCGATCTGACACCGCTCAATTTTGACAGCGTCATTGTGTCAATCCAGTTTGTAGGCAGCTACCAGAATAGCAGGCAGCTTGTGATCTATAAGCAGCCGGACTATAAAGATGAGTGCGGTGCGTACTGGCAAAACCAGTCCGACTTGCTGCAATGCGCCAGACTGGCATTATCGGTGCAGGTGCTACCCTTTACTCCACCGACACCTGTTCCTACGGTAGCCGGAACCCATTACGCGGGCAATGTTGCTCCCCATGCGACTCTCTCACCCGGAAGCGCTCAGGCGGTGGTAGATGGAAATTTGCAAACCGAATGGGTAGGTGGCCACATGGCTGAACTTGATCTCAACTGGGCCTTCCCGGTCACGGTTCACCGGGTGGTTGTATGGGACCGCCAGCAGAGTCCTTCGGACAACAACCAGATCAATAAGCTGAAGCTCACATTCAGTGATGGAACATCCACGGGAAGCATAGATATGATCAGCCTGGGGCCGCGCTGCGCTGATGTGACATTCCCAGAGAAAACCATTACCGGGTTACAGATCATTCCCGTAGATGCGAGTGGCAACAATGGTTTTAGAGAAGTTGAGGTATGGGCCACCACTGGCCCTCAATATTCAAACAATACCTGCGTGCATAAGGTAGTGGTACCCCAAACGGTTCCTCAATACGATTAATTTCCCGCCTCACCACCCCATCGTTCCCGCATTTCCTTTAAACGGGCCGACGATGTCGCTGGTGATCCAGCCGCCGTACTGTTCACAATCGAGTCTTTTGAGTTGGACAGATTGCTAAAAAGTTTACTAACCAACCGTTCTCAGTTGTCTTTAGGCATGTAGTATGCTATATTTTAGCGGAACAAGTACACCTTCATTCCTCACTTTTTCAATAGTAGTGATATTCTTTCAGTGCTCGTTTGCTTGAGAAGATGAATGCAGAAAAACCAACTTCAGCCGGTCATGGCAGATATACGGCTTGCGGAGGTGATCGCTGCCCTCTCGCTTGCGACTGACTTCGGCATGGGACAACCTCTGGAATACGCCCTCTGCGTCTGTGTGCTGTCTGTTCGACTTGGAGAAGCGCTCGGCCTCAGTGAGAGCGAACTGCGCGAGGTGTATTTTCTCGCACTTTTACGCCATATCGGCTGCAATGCTGAAACCTACCGAATGGCAGACCTGTTTGGAGATGAGCTAGCTCTCCGAACCCATATGGCCGCTGTTGATAGTGGACATACCTCCCAGGTGATAGGTCTCGTGATCCGCTCCATTCAGCAAGCGAATGAGGGAGGGTCAGCGCTCCACCTTGCCCGTATGATCGCTCAGGGGCTTTTGACCGGGCCACACCTGATGCAGGAAGAATATACGGGATTTTGTGAAGTCGCTCAACGACTCGCCGAACGGCTCGGTTTCAGCGAGGGCATCCAGCTTGCCCTCGGACAGGTCTTCGAGCGCTGGGATGGTCGAGGAGTTCCAGGCAAGGTCAAGGGGGAGGACATCACCCTTTCCATACGCATTGTAGCTCTGGCGCAAGACGCCATCACTTTCCATCGTCTAGAAGGTACCCAGGCAGCAGTGACGATGGCGCGGCAGCGGAAGGGAACGAGCTATGACCCCCGGTTGGTCGAGTGTTTTTGCCAGCAGGCTTCTCAGTTGCTAGCAGGGCTTGAGCAAGAACCAGCCTGGGAGATGGTCCTCTCGCTCGAGCCTGGTATGCGCACACGCCTCTCAGATGAGCAGTTTGATAGTGCTTGCCGGGCCATCGCTGATTTCGCCGACATCAAGTCGCCGTACACCCTCGGCCATTCCGTTGGCGTGGCCGAACTCGCAGCTCAAGCCGCTCGCCACTGTAGACTGCCGGAGGCCGATCGGGTTGCTCTCAGACGAGCGGGTTTGCTCCATGATGTAGGACGGGTGGCCGTCTCAGCAGGGATCTGGGACAAGCCTGGGCCACTGTCGGAGAGGGAGTGGGAGCGTGTGCGCATGCATCCCTACTACACCGAGCGAGTGTTGGCCCGACCAGCTCTGCTGGCGCGATTGGGCACGCTGGCGGCTCTCCATCACGAGCGGCTCAACGGCTCAGGCTATTTTCGTGGATTGTCAGCAAGTATGCTCTCCCCCGCCGCCCGGATTCTGGCCGCTGCCGATGTCTATCATGCCATGACCGAGCCACGACCACACCGTCCTGCATTGGCATCTGAAATCGCCGCCGAGCAATTACAGCGTGAAGTGCGGGCAGGACGACTTGATAGTGAAGCTACAAACGCTGTACTCGCTGCCGCAGGCCATAGGACACACTCTACCCGTCAGGAGTTAGTTGCAGGACTGAGTCAGCGCGAAATCGAGGTGTTGCGACTGATAGCACGCGGATACTCCAAAAAGCAGGTAGCAAGCTTGCTCATCATCTCCGAGAAGACCGCAGACAACCACGTCCAGCACATCTACAACAAGATAGGTGTCTCCACCCGCGCCGGAGCTAGCCTCTTCGCCACGGAACATAACCTCCTTGCTGAGGGAGATGATTCAACAAAATAGGGTGTTTGCCCTATGCTCTCGCCTTTCAAATTGAGTAGACTTTGAGCAGACGACTGATAGACAATGCTCGTCACCTACTCAAAAAGTAGTTGGAATGGGTGTTCTCCGATGAAGAAAGGAGAACTTTTCATGTCAACAGAATAGAACATCGTCTCTCTAGCAATGAAAGAAAGGGAAATGAGCAATGGCAACAACCAGACAAGAGACTTTGACGAGTCTATCCGCTACGGAGTTAGCAGCGCTAATCGCTCGCGGCGACATCTCCTCCGTTGAGGCCGTCGAAGCACATATTGAACGGATTGAGCGCGTGAACCCGGCACTGAACGCTGTGGTTGTGAAACGCTATGAGGCGGCACGGGCTGAGGCGAGACAGGCCGATGAGCGTCGTGCCAGAGGCGAAGCACTCGGACCGCTGCATGGAGTTCCTATTACCATCAAGGAAACATTAGACCTCGTTGATACTCCTTCGACCTTTGGACTACCATCGAGAGCGAGTATACTTGCCAGACAGGACGATCTCTACGTGGCACGTATGCGAAAAGCGGGGGCAATCATTCTTGGCAAGACAAATGTGGCCCAGCTTCTGTATTATATCGAAAGTGATAATCCACTCTACGGTCGCACGAACAATCCCTGGAACCTTGAACGCTCTTCTGGTGGCAGCAGTGGAGGTCAGGCTGCCATCATTGCGGCAGGAGGCTCTCCTCTGGGTCTGGGAACCGATATTGGTGGCAGTATTCGCGTACCTGCGACCTTTTGTGGCATTGCGGGGTTCAAACCCACTGCCGGTCGCACGCCAGACGCTGGTCGCTACAGTGAGCCTTTCGGGGAGCGCGCGATTATCAGCCAGGTGGGAGTGCTGGCGCGGCAGGTCGCCGATGTCGCACTTGGTATAGAAATCATCAACGGCGGTCGCAATCCCAACGTCGAGCCTCCCATGCCCCTGGGTGATCCTGGGTCAGTTGATGTATCCCGGCTGCACGTTGCATACTATACCGATGATGGAACATTCAAGGTTGCTCCCGCTGTGCGCCGCGCCGTTCTCGAAGCCGCCGATACCTTGAGGAACTGTGGCGCACAGGTGACAGCGTGGTCCCCTCCCGATGTTCAGCATGCGGTAGACCTCTTCTTCGGCATTATGGGCGCTGATGGTGGTCGTGGCCTTAGACAGACGCTCGGAAAGAACAAACGAGACCCACGCGTGGCAACACTGTTGTTTATGGGACAGCGTTCGCGTCCAACGCTTGCCGTTCTGGGATGGCTTTTTCGGCTGCTGGGACAGGAAGGGCTAGCAACCTCGATACGCAACTTCGGTCATAGGGACACCTGGCACTACTGGCAACTGGTTGAGGCGCAAATGGAATATCAACGCCGCTTCCTGGAGGCGCTCGACCATGATGAGGGAGGACCCTTCGATCTTATTCTGTGTCCCGCCTGCGCTCTGCCGGCTTTTACTCATGGAAGCAGCCGCGATTTAATCCTGGCTGGTGGTTATATGGCCCTCTACAATGTGCTTGGCTACCCCACAGGGATCGTTCCCGTCACCCGTGTGCGTTCTGACGAGGAAGTTGGTCGCCTCCCTTCGCGCGATATGGTTGAGCAAACGGCACGCAAAGTAGAGCTTGGTAGCGCGGGTTTGCCCGTCGGTGTGCAGGTTGTTGCACGCC
>DASTKE010000432.1:0-2572 GCA_035716105.1 Ktedonobacteraceae bacterium
GTCTCAAGCTCCCCAAGATGCCCTAGACGCGGACGCGTGATGCAGGTATCGGGATCGGTGGCCGTCGCAGTCGATGGTGCCAGATCACCCGCCTTGATCTCAGCGCGTTGTAGCTCTGAGATGCTGTATGTCCATGTTCCCTGCTCTTTCGCTCGCTCCAGTGCCTCTTGAAGAGCACCTTGAGCCCCCTGTTTCAGACGAAACGTTTTGTACGTCTGCGCATCCGACGTATGGTGACGGGCGATAGCGCCACAGACGGCTCGTAAGAAGAGTTCGGAGTGTTCTTCGCCTATCTGTTGATAGAGAGACTCAGCAATTAATTCTACTCCTGCTGCTACACTTTCACAAGCATGAGGGGGACGTGGTACTTTCAGGTCTCGCTGCCAGATTCGATGATCGGAGTGCGAGTCGTAATCTGTTTTGGCGAAGAAGCCCTGCGGCGGCTGTGCTGACCAGCCTTTCTGGAAGAGCAGGTTCTGCCACTCCCACGCCCAATGCTGCCATCCCTCACTCAACTTGCCAATGTCATGGCAGGCCAGTGCCAGGCGAATAGCCTGATCGATACTACCTCGTGGCACTTGCAGTTGATCTTCCAGGTGCTCTGCTGCATACTGGATACTCTGTCTGATGCCCCGGTTGTAGGCTAGCACCAGCCCACTGATATGTTCCAAATAGCTCTGCTGCCGGATAAAAATATCCGGCCTCCCTGATTTTTTCTTCTCAAGCGGTTCGCTCTGATAGCCCGTTGATTTTATATCCAGTCGCCCATCCAGCAGCACAAAGCCGAGTTCGTCATGATAGGTCGCAAGTTCGGGCGGCAACACCACCATCAATGCCCCCCGCAGCGTTTCCGCGACCCCGGACCTGTTTGATGTGGCGATATCTTCCCACTGATAGCGCACCTTCTGCCTGCTATCTGCGTCGGCATCGCCCTCTGGCACGGCAATCGCTTGCTTGCACACCCATCCTGGTCCATCCTCATTTTCCTGCAATGCTTGCCAGCTTCCGGCGAGTGAGTCGGGGTGTAGCGCGAAGCTTTGCCAGCACCAGGGTTCTTCCTGAATCGCCCCGTTGGGGTCATCGTGAATGAGAATATGTACCTGCTCCACGTCGCGGATGAGTGAGGAAACCACGCCGCGCTTGTGCTCGTTGAGGCTGCTGAAAATGTTCTTCTCGATGACATCCCGGTTCTTCTCGTAGCGTTCTAGCAGCTCCCGATCTTCCTCTGTATGCACAGCATCGATGAGCTCCTGCTCCTCCCTGAAGCCCACAACCTGATCCAATGCTATGTTCTGTAAAGCGCTCCATGTGCTCTCACAGAGGCTCTGATGATAGGGCTTTGCACTGATTGCTTCCCCCTGTTCGTCGAGTAAGGGATAGACGATGACCGTGCCTTTTTGTTGGGCAAAGCGGGCGCAGCGGCCTGCGCGTTGAATCAGGCTGTTGGCGGGCGCAAGCTCGGTGTGCAGCATCTGCGCGGAGATATCCAGTCCCACCTCAACCACCTGTGTCGCAACCACGATCAGGTTCTTGCCATAATACTGCCCATCCTTCCAGCCAAATCGCTCCTCTCCTTCCCACTCTTTTGGGGCCTGTCCAAGGTTGTGTATCACTTTCTCTGACCGCTCTTTGCGATCTTTCGCTGTGAGGCGGCTATGCAGGAGTACCACCTCAATATCCTCTTCCTGCTCGCGCACACGCTGCCGGATTTGCCAGTACATTTGTTGCGCCCGCAGCACCGTGTTGCAGATAACCAGCGAACAGCGATCATGCTTCTCTAACACAGCATTGGCGCTCAAGGCGGCAGGTGCTCGCGCAAAGCGGCGTTCGCGTCCCTCAGCGATCTGCGCCAGTTCGTCATCGGAGAGCGAGACGATCTCTGCGTTCAGCAGTCGTTTCAATTCGGTTAGCAGGTGCGTCGAGAAGGTGGCCGTCATGAGGATAAAGCGCGTCGTTGATTGCAGCAGGCGCAGCATGGAGAGCGCGGTTGTTCGCGCTCCGAAGCAACTTTCTCCCTCCCGCGACAGCGGGTACAGGTGAAACTCGTCCAGCACGAGATAGGAGCCGAACACAGCCGCGACATTCAGATTAGCCTTGCGACTATCGACGCTGTAAGGCACTCCCAGAAAACTCGCCAGGAGCTGGTCAATCGTACAGAACGTGAGCAGCGACTCAAACTGTGGGTCATCCTGCTGCTCGCCGGTTTGAATAGAAATCGGCTCTCGTCCTAACTTCTGATACAGTCTGATGAAGTCCGTTCCCTGTTGTTGCTCAATACCAGTCAAACGGGCGTGATACTGCTGGTAAAACTGGTTGGAGAGTACGCGCATCGGTGTAGCATAGAGACATGTGCGCGGCAACAAATGCTCCTCTCGCATGAGATTTTGTATATATGGCTGAAGCGCTGCTCGTGTTTTCCCGGCCCCTGTCGGCGCTTGCAGAATCACATTTTTCCCTCGCATCAGGATCTCGTGGACGTTGCGTTGGAACTGTCGTGGTCGTTCTTCTGTCGCCATAGATTACCCTCCAAAGAAATCGTTAAACAGGTTTTCATCCAGCACATCAGGAGCAG
>DASTKE010000433.1:0-4548 GCA_035716105.1 Ktedonobacteraceae bacterium
GACTGGCTGTCCCGTGTTGTCCAGCCAGGTATAATCGAGCGTCACGGCATCACTGCCAGAAGCCAACCAGGGCAGCGCGCCCCTGTTCTGCGCACTCACGCTGATGTTCACCGCTGCGCCGGGCGGCAGAGTTGTTGGCAGTGCTGTCGAGGCGATGGACTCGGCGTAGCGTGCTATCTCTACGCTGTCGTTGCGCGTCTTTGCCCCCTGCTGTGAGAAGACGGTGGAACCCTGCGTCATATCCCATTGCAGCGTATAGACACCAACTGGAACAGAGGGCGTCTGCACGGAAACGCTGAGCGAGGTCGATGCGTTGGGGATGACATTTTGTGGCAGCGTGACAGGGTTGCCTGACAACACGACATGGTTTTGCGCGTCGAGCCAGCGATAGGTGAGATGCACAGCGGCGTTTCCCGTGGCAGGCCAGGTGAAGTTACCAGTATTTTTGAGCGTCACATTGACCGCTGTCGTGCTGGCAGGCAGCAGCGCACCGGGTGTGCCATCGCTGGTGAGTGAGAAGCCATAGGTTGGCGGTGCCTGCGTGGGAATGCTGGCAACGGGCGCGAACTCCACACCATCGGCTGAAAGCTGCGCTCCATTCTCACCTGTGGCGTTGCTGAGCACGACGCGGCCACTCATGGCGCTACTGAAGTAATAGGTGCCGAGACTGACCCACTGCGGCCCCGTGTTCTCCCAGCCATACGGCCCCTGGAACGAGCCAATGTGTGACTCGTCGACATTGACGGTATGATGAATCTCTGTTCCCGGAGCATTCGGGTCGGCGCTGTAGACGGTATAGGATGCCCAGCTACTGCTGGCATGGTTGTCATTGACGAAGACGCCTACTTCATAGTAGCCACTGGCAGGCACCTTCGGCTGCCACGTGGCTGTGGCCGTCGCGGAGCCGCTGGTCGTCGTCGTCCAGTGCAGGTTGCCCTTGATATCGGTGGAGGAGGTCGCGGTGTTCCAGGTGCCGGTACTGCTCCAACCTGCCGTGCCGTCATCCACCAGCGTCGCGCCTGGATAGACCGCGCTGCCATTGCTGCTCAGCAGGGGAACGCTGCCATCGGTACCGGGATTAGCGACCCAGAGATAATAATCGGGGACGGTATTGGGGTCGGCATAGCTGCCTGTCCAGCCGAAGGGGTCGGTGGCGTTCCAGTTGGGCAGGTAGTAGGTCGCCATGTGCAGGTGCGGCCCGGTCGATGAACCGGTGGTGCCGCTGGTGCCAAGCTGCCACTGCGTCCCCACTTTATCACCCACAGCCACCGTCAGGGCGCTTAAATGTCCATAGGCCGTGACGTAGCCATTGCCATGATCGACCGCGGCCCACAGGCCAAGCGCGCTCTGATGGTTGAGCGGATCGTACCAACCGGCGCGGATCACCGTACCCGCCGCCGCGCTCAACACCGGCTCGAACACCAGGTTTAAATCATAGCCGTTATGCCCATCGTAGCAATTGACACCACCCGTGCAGGAGCCAATGGAGACGCCCGTCCATTTCTTGCCATCGTAGCGCACAAACACGCCATCGTAATCGTACCAGGGTCTGTCATGATCAACAAACGAGACGGTACGCGAGGAGATAGAACGATCGCCATAATACGGGCGATGCATGAACGGCGTCGGAGTGCTGGCCTGCTTTTGCGCCGCCAGCGTGACAGTATGTGCTTTCTGTGCCTGCCCCCCAGCTCCTTGCTGCACCAGCACGCGGTATGCAACGATACCGCCGGGGATGCTCGTCACAATGAGCAAAAGTGCCAGCACGAGCAGTATAACCTGCTTCGATTTCCATGTACGCATGAGATACTTCTCCCCTTCTCTCCTATCCTGCCGCTATGATGCGTATGGACGGTGTTGCCAGCGAACTGACCGCCGGGCGCAGCGATGTGGCATTTACGGTGGCTGACCAGTAGTGCGGCACCGTACCTATCAGGCTGTTGATGGGATTGAAGGAAGTAAACGTGAGGCTGGCTCTGCTGGCTGTCCAGGTGGGATTGACGTTGATCTGCATGTTCGTCTGCGCCGGTGAGGCCACCAGCCAGTTACGCCCGCTTGCCACCTCGACCACGCCGATGCCAGACTGCAAAGCCTGGAACGAGAGATCAGCCTGCCTGCTGCCCAGGTTGGTACGCTCGACAAAGGCGATGCGCGAGCCATCCGGCGACCAGACGGGCGCGTAGCCATGCCCACCATCAGCAGTCGCCAGCAGGCGCTGGTTGCTCCCATGACTGTTCATGACCCACAGCCCGGCAGGCTGGAACGGAATGGGGCTATCCGAGATGCGCTCGTAAGCAATCGTGGAGCCATCCGTCGACCAGGTGAAAAGACCAGCGATGGACTGCGTACCGCCAGTGAGGCTAAACAGGTGCGACTGGTGACTGCCATCGCTGTTCATCAACCAGGCATCGCTGCCCAGTCCAAGACCCGCCGAGGTGGAGTAGACGATGCGCGAGCCATCCGGCGAAGGCGCGGCATCGACCAGGAAAGCGGAGGGAACGTGAATATCAATATTTGTGTGTGCTCCCGTCGCGGCGTCGACGATCCACAGCCCCGGATTCCAGGTGTTGCCATCCATTGGCGCGTCCGGTCCCATCGGAAACATGGCGCGATAGAGGAAACGGTGTCCTCCCGGCAGCCAGTGCAAGAAATTGCCGAGCACATGCGCAGGCGTCAGGCGCATGACCATATGCTGTGTATCGTACATCCAGACCTGCTCGCCATGATCGTGCGCGCCGTTGATCGCCAGGTAGCGTCCATCGGCGGAAAGCTGCATCGAGAGCACGCTGTCGCCCTCCACCTGCCCAAAGGAATCGCTAAAGCTGGCGATGACCTGCGGCGCGCTGGTCGGTTGGTCGCTGCTTCCCCTGACAGCACGAGCCAGCACGAAGCCATTGGATTGTTTGAGCGTGTAATAGATATAGTCGGCAGGGACAAGCGAAGGATCGGCTCTCACCCCCGTGGAGACACTGACGCGCTGCACAATCAAGGCAGCGCCTACAACAACAATTATGGCTATAGGAAGCAGTAGCAGCGCCACTCGCGGTACTCCCGGTACTGATCGCATCCTGTCCTCCATTCTCTTCTCGTTCTCCCGGTCTAAAAACCTTCTTCATTTTGCTATTGAAGCCCACTTTATCTATCGGCGTGCATTACCTTGCTATAAAGGGGAGGATCGCAGGGACGAAACGTAGGGGCGACCCTGGTGGTCGCCCGAAGCCAGGAGCGCAGCAACTGGCTTGCGGGTCGTTGAAGCGTGCCAGTTGCTGCGCTCCTGGCGCGGGCGACCACCAGGGTCGCCCCTACATTGGTTCCACGCCATTGCTGGTTTATTTTGTTCATATTCATTATCGGCCTGGCAGGCGGGCCGATCAATCGGCAATGGGCGCGATCAATCGGCCCCTACGGCGCAGGACGCGCTGGTAGCAGCCGACGTAGCGCACGACCTCGCCACCCCAGCCGCTTTTGAAGCGGTAGACACCTGCCATTGCCTCATCCGCGTCATCGGTGGCCGGTATGCCCCAGAAGTCGTAGCGGGTCGCGCCCTGCTGTTTGGCCCAGCGGATGGCTTCCCACTGCAACAGGTAGTTGGGCATGAGGTTGCGGTACTCGTTGCTGGAGGCACCGTAGAGGTAGATGCCCTCTTGCGCGAACAGGCCCACAAATATCCCGGCCAGCAATTGCCCATTGTATTCGGCCAGCAGCAAACGGCCCTGGTTGCGTGGAGCGAATATCCGCCAGGCACGCAGGTAATAGTCCAGCGTATGGATGCCAAACTGGTCGCGCTCACCCGTCGTTTGCAGCAAGGCGTACCATGTGCGTACATCGTCGAGCGTAGAGGCGGCGCGAACGGTCACGCCTTTTCTGCTGGCGAGTCGCACATTGTAGCGCCACTTCTCCTTCATGCGCGCCAGCAGCGTCTCCTCGTCTGGTGTCAGGTCGAGCAGGATGGTGCGCAAGGGTTGAATGGGACGTGCCGGGCGCACGACAAAGGAGGCAAAATCTTCCGAGAGGCAGCTATTTTCGCTGCTCTTAATGTCTACGGCACGCACGAACTGCTCTGGTTCTAGCAGCAGCACCAGCGCTCCCTGGCGGCGTAATTTATCCCCCAGTTGTGCGAGAAAGGACGCGCATAGCCCTGGCTGTGTCCAATCGATCACCGGACCTTTGGGGATATAGGCCAGGTATCCGGCGCGCAGAGGCACATGGGGCAACGTGCGGCACAGCACCTGGGCGGCAGCGACCATCTGCCCACGCTCCCGCTCCAACAGCGCGAAACGCTGGGGGTGCCAGCCAGCCCCGGCCTTCAGCTCTCCCCAACTCCAGCTTTGCAACAAATGCCCGCTCGCGTGGGCGTTGACAAAATCATCCCATTGCTCGCGCTGCTCTTCCTGAACAGCAGACAGGATAAACTGTTGTGACATTGACTCATTCCTACACGCTATTCGTATTACAATTAGTGAAACAGACAAACACGGTTCCCCATACACCGAAGGGAAATGGGCCTCTGTAGGGGCGATGCCTTGTGCTCGCCCGCCTCCGTGATCG
>DASTKE010000434.1:0-4475 GCA_035716105.1 Ktedonobacteraceae bacterium
TGGGTGGCATCTGGCGTAGCCAGATGCCACCCACGACGCACTCACCCACTCCTTAGACGAGAGCCGCGCAGCGGCGACAAGCACAGAAAAGGACAAAAACACATGCAAGGACAAGAAGTAACCTACCTGGTTGCGGCCTACGCCATCATCTGGCTCGCCCTCTTCGCCTACCTCGCCTTCATCGTCATGCGCATTCGCGGCGTGCGCACCGAACTCGCCGCCGTGCAAGAACTCGTCCACGAACACGAGCAGCAGCAACAGGCTCCTTCCAAAGAAGCATAAGAGCCAACAGGTAACAGAACGGGTTGTCGCTGACAACCCGTTCTGTTACCTGTTGGCTCTTATGCTTCTCAATCTCTACATCTTTTGCGCAAGCTCTTCCAGGCGATCATACATATCATGCACGCCTTCTTCCATGCCGCTTTGCAGCATCCCATCGCGGTCAGCGACCGACTGGAAGACTGATTGAGTAATCAGCCGGGTTCTTCCTCCGGGCAATGCCTCAAGTTTCATCGTCTCCAGCGTTACATGCCCTGTTTCCGGTAAGCCCTCAAACTCAAAGGTATCAATGATGCGCTCAGGGGCAAGGATTTCGTGATAGACGCCGTGAAAGCCGTAAGTGTTCCCCTCGGCATCGCGGTGGACAAAGCGCCACTGTCCGCCCGGCCTCACATCCATTTTGTCCACCTCGGTCGTCAGTCGCCGGGGACCCCACCACTGCGGCACCAACGCCGGGTCGGTGATGACCTTGAACACCAGCTCTCGCGGCGCATCAAACTCGCGAGTAATAACGATTTCCTGCTTTCCCGGTTCGGCATGAACGTTTGCCTTATTTGCTGACATCAGATGTTTGATCTCCCTTCTGTTTTTCACGTTCCAGTACTTGATCCAGTGCGTTAAAGCGCTCTTCCCAGCGCTGCTTCGTTTGCTGCACCCACGTCTCAAACTCAGAGAGCTTCTGCGGGTTGAGACGGTACAGGCGCTTCTGAGCGCGTTTCTCCATCTCCACCAGATGTGCCTCGCGCAAAACTTTCAAATGCTGTGAGACCGCCTGTGGACTGACGACAGGAAACTGCTCATAAATGGCAGTAGCAGGCAACTCGCCACGACTTGCCAGCAGTTCCAGAATGTTCCTTCTTGTCGGATCAGCCAGTGCAACAAACATATCCATGTCATTATTATAAAGCATAATCTTAATTAAGTCAAGTCTTTAATAAAATATTTGTTCCTGGCAGGCACCTATAGATAAAGGCAGCCTCACAGGAGGCCATAACTGGGCAAACGCGGTATTCGACGGTAGCGAACACCGCAAGAATATGGTAGAGTAAGAGATCAGAGAGACGAGAGACAAGGAGGCGAGCATGGCAACATTTGTGCTGGTGCATGGAGCATGGCATGGGGGCTGGTGCTGGCAGAAGGTCATCCCCTTCTTAGAGGAGGCTGGCCATGAGGTATATGCACCCACCCTCACGGGCCTGGCTGAGCGTGCATCCGAGCTGTCACCCGATGTCGGATTAGATACCCATATCCAGGATATCGTCGGCTTGCTTACGGAAAAGAATCTGCATGGGGTCATCCTGGTGGGTCATAGTTATGGCGCGATGGTCATCACCGGCGTGGTTGATCAGGTGCCGGAGCGCATTGCTCACCTGGTCTATCTGGATACCTTCGTGCCACGTGATGGCGAATCGATGGCCGATAGCTCGCCGATGGTCATCCGTCTGCTCCGCAAACAAGCACAGGCCCACGGGGATGGCTGGAGAGTCGATTCTCATGGTACCTACGGGGTGACGACAGAGCCAGATCGAAGCATGGTGCGCAGATCGGTGACGCCACAACCCCTCAAGACGTTGGAGCAACCTCTTCATCTGAAGAATCCAGCGATCGTGTCAGCGAAACCCCGGACGCACATTGACTGCACCGGCAGTGGTTTCTTCTTCTCACTCATGCGGCATCTCGTGGCGCGAAGAGCGCTTCCTCCAACGGAAGCAGGGTGGCGTCTGCGACAGTTGCCAACGGGCCACGATGCCATGATCACTATGCCGCGAGAACTGGCCGATTTGCTTCTGGAAGTGGTTTGACAAAGGGCTGCTGGGCTTTATTCAGCCTCTCCTCTTGTTGTCCATCTCGTTCGCAAACTCCGGGTATCCAGCTCTACACACTGTTTTGGAGAGAAACGAACCATCCAGGAGACCATCTTCCCGGCCCGATATATTGCTGAACTTATCCCCAAAGCTGTGTTAGAGCCATAACCTCGCCTAAACACGAAATTGATGCAATAACCTCGCCCGAAAAGACTTGTGTGCAGTATTCGTCAACATGGCACGTACAGGCCAGGTGTACCATTTCTGATACAGAAGAGCCATAACAAACCATCGTATCTCAGAAAGAGGAAAGTTCTGTAGGAACAAAGGGCCTTCACCGTCTGGGAGACGGTGAAGGCCCTTTGTTCCTACATTTACTCTCCATAAAAAATGAACCACACGCATACCCACAAGCCATAATGACAGCGCAAACCCTCATAAGGTATAATACACACAACATAACGCGACCACCAGGCACAGCAGGAAAAGGACAATGCAACCATGCCAAAAACAAATCGAGCGGCCCGTGTCAACCCCACAGGCAGCACAAACGCCACAAACACCAATACTGATACAAACAACACGACTATAAGAAATGCCATAAGCAACACCACAGGGCGCAAAGCGTGGCAAATGCCCGAATGGCAGCGCATCCTCACGCTGGTCGTGGGCGACATTCTCGTCTTCATGATCTTCGCCACCATCGGGCGCGGCAGCCATGGAGAGGCGACCGGCCTGGGAGCTATCCCGCAGATAGCGGCCACCGCCTGGCCCTTCGCGCTCGGCTGGTTCATCGTCGCTCCCTGGCTGGGAGTCTACCGCCGCGACCTGATGAGCGACCCGCGCAAGATGGCCGCACGCACCGCTCTGGGCTGGGGACTCTCCTGGCCCGTCGCGATGGCCCTGCGCGGCATCTTCGTCGACCACGGCTTCCCACCCGCCACCTTCTCCATCATCACCCTCATCACCAACCTCGTCCTCCTCGAAATCTGGCGCTGGCCCTACGCCCTGACGAATAGCATGAGGAACCGGGGGTGAAGTTCAGAAAGGGAATCTACAAGTTCACCAGCTTTGCGCTCTGCTTCCACAATTGTCGCTGGAGCGACTCATCATAGGAGATGGCAGCTGACCGCCTGGGAATGCTCTTCACAAAGTAGTTGCCAGTGACACCCTCCACCTCGGGTGAGGATGCCAGGTAGATCGATGTTTTCGCTCCCTTTTCGGGGCTCGCGCCAAAGCCCCCAATCAACTTCACGAGCAGGCGAACGGCAGGCTCTACGTCCCTCTGCCCGAAATTGGTCGCCACGAAGCCAGGATGCAGGCAGTTGGCCGTCACCCCTGTTCCCTGCAGCCTGCGTGCCAGTTCATAGGTGAACAGCACCAGGGCAAGCTTGGATTGCTCATAGGCACGCCTGTAGTGTTTCTCTGCTTGCAAATCATCCAGCTTAATATAGCCGGCTTCATGCGAATTCGAACTGACATTGACAATCCGTGCGGGTGCGCTGGCTTTGAGCACATCGAGCAGCAAATGTGTCAGCAGGAACGGTGCCAGATAGTTGACGGCGAACGTCATCTCCACTCCATCCACGGTTTCTCGCCGCCCGGTGAAAGCCGCTCCCGCTCCCGCATTATTGATCAGCACATGCAGGTGCGTATAGTGGCGCTGAAAGTTCTCGACGAGTTGTCGGATGGACTGTTGCGATGAAAGGTCTGCTTGCAGGAGATCAACCGCGTTATTCCCGCTTTTCGTGATGATCTCGCTCCTGGCTTCCTCGCCTCTGGCACGGTCCCGGCAGACCATCACGATGGTTGCACCCATCTGTGCCAGCGCTAGCGCAGTGGCCTTCCCGATCCCGGAATTGGCACCGGTCACCATGCAGATCTTCCCTTGCATACTGCTATTCACTGTTGGCATAATGCGATCCTTTCATAACCCAGACGGCCCGCGTCAATGACCTTATTGGCGCGGGCCTTGCATTGCGGGCTTAGACGCTAACGCGCACGCATTCTGACACTGGCGGTCAAGTTAAATCCCCTCGCGAAGAGCCAGATTGGCAGGAGGAGTTCGAACAGACCACCGGGAACGAGCCCGACCAGTCCCAGGCCAGCCACCGTGTCGATGAGACCCAGCATGTCCAGCACCGCTGCCAGCAGCAACGCCACGTAGCCGATGAGACCGAGCACCGACAACCCACGGGGAACGAGCCTGGTCCTGAGTAGCATGTAGCTAAGCATCAAGCCGCCGATGGCGGTGTAGAGGTAGACGAGCATCAGCGTCCAGTGGCGCAGCGCGACAAGAAGGGTGCCGAGCGTTTCACTATTCGCCCCGTTTGCGGCTGTTGCGCTCAGGGTTACCAGCAAGAGCCCACCGAGACCAAAACCGACGGCAGC
>DASTKE010000435.1:0-4554 GCA_035716105.1 Ktedonobacteraceae bacterium
CGCGGCCCTGCTGGAGCGCCTGGGGATCGTCGCCACCTTCGGTCTGGCCCTGCTGGCGACCCTGCTCGTGCATGGCATCTCCCTGTACATCTTGAGACGCTACATCGACAGAGCGTGAAGCTATCTGCGTGCTTGAGGAAGTCGTAGGGGCGACGCCTTCCCCCTCAGAAGGATGGAGAGTCGTGTGAATCTGCTGCCCGGTCAATGTACAGCAAGCCTCCGGCGCACTCCTCACACCGCATCTCTCCCGCGCCCCAGCGCGCAAGACACCATCGCCCTACCGCTTCGAGCGCAGCCGGAGTGAAAAGCTGCTCGTGTCCATAGACCGCTTCCGGTTTGCCCGTCTCGTATGGCACGGCGATAATCAACCGCCGCGTGGTGATGCGCAGCAGGTTGTCCAGCACGCGGTACATATCCGCTTCCGTGAAGTGCTCAAGCACGTGCAAAATCGTCACCGTGTCGAAGCGCCCAGGCGTGACTACATCGGCAGAGAGCAGATCGGCCTGCGCGAACTGCACGTTTGTCAGCCTGTGCTCACCGGCAATTCTTCTTGCCATGGGGAACGGCTCAGGCCGGATATCTATGCCCAGCACCCTTGAAAGCTCCGGCCTCTGTTCAGCAATTACGAGCGGTAAGAAGCCAGACGAGCAGCCGGCATCAAGTACTGTCTCACCCACCAGCAGTTCGCGCACACGCCGGTAGAGCGTGCTGAACACCTGCATGGGTGAGACGCAATCGATGGGCCTGGAACGGCTTGCTGTGGTGGAGAGCCTGTGCAGTCGGCGCAGCGTGTTTGTGCTGTAGAGGTGCCACCCCCGCTCTGGCTCACGTGGGAAGAGGGAGCTAATCACCGCCGCGAACGCTATCCCAAAATCCTCCGGCTTCGTCACAATCCCTCTCGGCCTCAACTCCTGCATAAAAAAGCGTCCCAGGTCGCTATCGATCTCTTCAGGCGCGAACCAGTGTACCAGCACCACCGGTCCGCCCTCCCGCCGCCCAACCAGAAAATGCCCCGTCTCCTCAACCGCGTACCCACCCTCCACCATCAACCGTTGAAACGCCGCCAGATTCACCCGATAGCCATTCACGCCCACAAAATCGCCAAGAGCGTAAGCGCGCTCTTCAAAACGCACCCGTTTAGGTTGAGGATGACGTGTGGTCAATAGTTGCTCCTATTATGATAAGTAGGTGTATTATATCTTTTGCAAAAACATACCGCTATGAGAACTATAGCGGTAAAACGTGCGACAAGCGATTGGTTTAAAAACCTCGGAGAGTGGTGTATAATCAATACTAAAGATGTTAAGGGAGACTGTTGGCAAAAGAAATACAGGTAAAGCTATGACGACCTTTCGCTGGACATCGCGAGACCTGGATGCTTTGCCCGACGATGGCAGGCGGTACGAGATTATTGATGGCGAGTTGTATGTATCTGAGCATCCACATATAAGTCATCAGATCGTTTGCGGTAATATACTTGTACTTCTCGCGCAATGGAGCAACATAGAACAGTTGGGCGTTCCAGTTTTTACCCCAGGCGTGATTTTTGCTGATGATGATGATGTGGTGCCGGATGTTGTGTGGATCAGTCATGAGCGGCTGGCGAACGCGCTTGAGCCGGATGGCAAACTCCATTCTGCCCCTGAACTGGCGATAGAGGTGCTTTCGCCAGGAGCTACCAATGAGCGGCGTGATCGCGAGACGAAGCTGAAGCTGTATTCGCGGCGCGGGGTGCTGGAATACTGGGTCGCAAGCTGGCAGGAGCGGCGGCTGGAGGTCTACCGCCGGGACGAGGCGATGCTCAAGCTGGTGAGTACCCTTTATGAGAATGATATGCTGCAATCCCCTTATCTACCAGGATTTCGCTGCCAGGTCAGTCAGATGTTCGCCAATGTGATATAAGTCCAGCAGAGACAAGAGAACGCGGCACCGCACAAACTGCCGCGTTCTCTTGTCTCTGCTAAATCTGATCTGTAGGGAAAGAGGTAATACTGTTTGCTGGCTGGTTGTTTTTGACGCTTCATTATACTGAAAGAGGAGGAGGCGAATCGCTCTTACTCGGTTTTTTTGCCTGGGGAGAGAGGTATGATGAAGCATATTTCGGGGAATCTGGCGCGGGAACAGAGTCTGATCGACCATATAAAGCGGCGGTTGTTTTTTATTGTTGGCCTGCTACTCGTTGTGCTGGCAGTGCTTTTTTCTATCAGTATCTATAGCTCCAACCTGCAAGATAGCCTGGGTGAACAGAGGCTGACGATACAGGAAGACCTGGACGGCATTCTGAACTCGATGGTCGACCAGGAAACCGGCCTGCGCGGCTATGTTGCCACGAATAACCCCACCTTCCTTGAACCATATAACACTGGACACGCGCAGTATCTCGCCTATGTCCAGGCACTCCACAATACGATTAACAGCGATGATTTTTCCGACACGAATGCCGCCTTAATAAATATGCAAGGGCGGGTTGGTAGCTGGTATAACACCTATGCCGAGGTGCAGGTTGTTCATATGCAGTCCGGGGACCTCGCGACGGCTCGTGCAGAGAGCACAATTAATAACGGGAAGAACCTGTTTGATCAGTTCCGCGTCTCGCTATCGCAGTTGCAAACAGTGGCAAACCATGATCTGGAGGCCATTCAAGCGCGAGAGAAGGTTATCGATGCGCTGAGCATGGCCGGTTCCCTGCTGTTGTCGCTGCTCGCGCTGCTCGTGCTCTGGCAGACCTTCGCGCAGTTTGCGCACTCCATCAATGAACAACTGCATACATTGAAGCAGGCAACGAACCGGCTTGGCTCCGGTGATCTTGCCGGGCGTGTGCAATTTCTGCGGTACCAGGAACTGAACCAGCTCGGCCAGAACTTTAACGCGATGGCCGACTCGCTGCAACAGCAACAGGACGCGATGGCCGAACGAGACGTGCTGGAACATGTCCTGCATCTCAATACCCTGCTGACCTATCATCAGAATTTCGCAGCACTGGCGGAAACGTTCTTGAACAGGCTGCTGACCATATTTGAACTGCGTGTAGGCGCACTCTACCTCTATGATAGAGAGCAGGAGATGTTCCGGCTCTTTGCCGTCCAGGGCCATGACAAACGGGAGATGGAGCGAGAATTCCACCGCAACGAGGGTACACTTGGGCGGGTGGCACTGGTACGCGAACCACTCTATATTGCCCTGGCAACGGATGAATATCCACAGGGATTACAGATTAAGACCATCTACGGCTCGATGGTGCCAGTCCATGCCTACTATCTTCCTCTTTTGTGCGGCGATGAGCTGGTAGGGGTGCTGTATGTCGGCTCATTTTTGCCGATTAGAGAGAATACGCGCAATGTGCTGAACGTCGTGGTCAGCAATCTCGCTGCGACTGTCAGCAATGTCAGGGCGTACCAGCGTATTCAGGTGCAGGCGCAGGAGCTGGAGCAGCGCGGGCGCGAGCAGGAACTGGCAAATACGGAACTGCGCCGCCAGCGCGACGAATTGACTGTGCTGAATACTGCCCTGGAAGAGGCGAACCAGGCACGTAGCCAGTTCCTCTCCACCATGTCACACGAGTTGCGCACGCCGCTGACAGCCATTATTGGCTTCAGCCAGGTG
Organism: Ktedonobacteraceae bacterium; assembly: GCA_035716105.1. Classification (GTDB taxonomy): domain Bacteria; phylum Chloroflexota; class Ktedonobacteria; order Ktedonobacterales; family Ktedonobacteraceae; genus CADDYT01. The sequence goes on from DASTKE010000435.1 coordinate 3,604, forward strand.
TTGCTCAATGATAGGCAGAAAATGCAATTGAGTACGCGCCAGAGGAGCAACATGCAACGTATTCTCAAAAACGGGCAGCACCTGCTGGAACTGATTAACGGCGTGCTTGACCTGGCAAAGATCGAGGCCGGGCGCATGGAGGTACACTACAGCCGGGTTGATGTGAGAGAGTACCTCCTGGCGTTGGTGGAGGAGACGCAATCACTGGCGCTCGAACGCCACCTTGAATTGAGGGTGCAGGTTGACAACGATGTTGAGGCCCTGGAGACCGATCCACTGAAACTGCACCAGATTCTGCTGAATTTGCTCGCCAACGCCATCAAATTTACCGAGCGTGGTGATGTTACGCTGCTTGCCAGGCGACTGTCTGCCACCGCACACGAAGAGGAGCGCGTCGCTATTACAGTGAATGACACGGGCATTGGCATCGATGCCGAAGCACAGGAGCGTATCTTTGAGGCATTTTTCCAGGTGGACGGCAGCACTACGCGCACGTTCGGTGGTACTGGTCTCGGCCTCTCGATTGTACGCCAGTTGACGACTCTGCTGGGTGGCACCATCGAGGTGAAGAGCCGCCCCGGACTTGGCAGCAATTTCACCGTCATCTTGCCTTTGCACAGAAGCTCCAGAGAGAGACAGTCTGATTGTCTTGCAGTGCTGATCTCAGCCTCCCACGCCATATCAACGCAAGGAGCAGCCCGTTGAAGAGCGAGCAGAACAAGGATGCAGCTATGGTGTAGGAGGTGTGCGCTGCTGGATGCAACGTGAAACCTGGCCCAGCAGGTACATGAGATCAAATGGTTTCGTGATATAGCTTTCCGCTCCCATTTGCTGCACGCGCTGGCCCGCGTTCACATCGGCGCTGAGTACGATAATGGGAATAGAGGATTGCAGCCCGCGTTTGTTCAGTTCCTGGGCAAACGTATAGCCATCCATACGCGGCATCATCAG
>DASTKE010000436.1:0-7056 GCA_035716105.1 Ktedonobacteraceae bacterium
GCTGATCGCTATGCAACGAAATTCCCCACCGCAGGATATTTCCGGTCTATACCTATGCGATATGGTCGGTGATTTTGCCCGTATCTACGAGCCAGCGAATGAACTCGAAGCGGCGCAGTTCCATTGCGGCCTGCTGGCGCAGCTCCTCGTAGTAATTCCGGCGCAGCCTGCTCAGTTCCTTCACCTCTGCTTCAGCAAAACCGACTTTTCGCAGCATTTCGCAATCGTCTTTGCGGTCCATAGAGATCCTCCTTCTTCACTGAAAACAGTCATTGAGGCGCTATCGTCAACATGCGTTGCACACGCAGGAGCAGTGTTTGCGTCGAGTATGGCTTGGAGAGATGATCCAGTGTTGACCTGGATTCACCACTTGCCCGCATATATCGTCGCAGCGCTATCTCCTCACTCGAGGTGAAGAGTACCGGAATGCTTGCATGGAGACGCAGATCCTGTAATACGTCCAGTCCCGTAAGTTTGCCTGGGAGTTCGAAATCGAGCACTACGAGATCAGGAGTTGATTGATACAGGGCTGTAATGGCTTGCTCACCGTTGTATACTTGCGTCACTGCATATCCATGAGCCGCCAGGATCCCTGCTTCCAGATTGGCGAGGGAGATATCATCCTCGACGACGAGGATGTGCCGCAGGGTCTTTTGCTCCTCGGACACGTTCGATGTCCGGTGAGCGCTTTCCTGTGCATCTAGCGCAGATGCTGTATGAATGGTGGGCGTCTGGCCGTCTTCGGGCCGTGTTCCTTTGAACATGCTTCCTTACCTGTACCCGCCTATCCATCACACGTGTCTGGCGGGTGGCCCTGGCGCTATAACAGCGAGAGGTTGATATCCTCTCTTGTGGGGAATTGTACACGATAAGGGATGACAAAGCTGTGAATTTGGTTGTGTAATGTGTGAAATTTGCGTGAATATGCTGAGATTTTTCACAATTCCGGGGCATCAGGTGGTGGCACAAAGTAGCCAACGCCCAGTTCATTATGTAAAAAACGCGGCTGAGCCGGGTCTGGTTCGAGTTTACGCCGCAGGTGACGCACAAATGTACGCAGATAGGTGTTTTCGGCCTGATAATCTGGCCCCCACACTCGTTGCAGCAGTTCGCGATGCGTCAATACTTTTCCGGCGTTGCGTGCCAGTTCGCAGAGTAAATCGTACTCGGTCGGCGTCAGGTGAACTTCCTGACCAGCGGCGCGCACGGAGCGGTGTGCGAAATCGACCACTAGGCCGTCTTCGCCGCCGCAGCGGTAGATAGGCCGCTGGGCTTCTTTTCCAGCACTATTGAGCAGGCGCTCCGTCTCCTCCGCCCGGCGCAGCGCCACGCGCACGCGAGCCAGCAATTCATTGAGGCTGAATGGCTTCGTCAGGTAATCGTCGGCTCCCTGATCGAGCGCCTTCACTTTGACCGGCTCTTCATCGTGCGCCGAGAGAATAATCACCGGCGACCTGCTCCACTCGCGCAGGCGTCGTAAGAAGGATAGGCCATCGAGCGTGGGAAGCGAGAGGTCAAGCAGCACCAGGTCTGGCTCAAAAATGGCTGCCAGGTCGATAGCGTGCGCGCCATCGCGTACCGCCTGCACATAGTAGCCGCGAGCCTTCAATTGAGCCAGTAGAAATGCACGCATCTGCGCATCGTCCTCGACGCACAGGATACGAGATTTTTTATCACTCGTCGTCATTGTTCCTGCACTCCTCTTCAGTCCTCTCTTCTCATTGTATGAACGGTGCCAAGCGTAAATGAGAAGGTCGCGCCTTGCCCAGGGCTGCTGGAAATGTGCAGCGTTCCCCCGTGCGCTTCGACAATGCCTTTGCTGATATAAAGGCCCAACCCGGTCGCCGGACTCCAGCGGCTGCTGCCCTTGCGCCGTTCTCCTGTCGTTGCTGGCTGACCAGGCCGGTCGGCTGCCGGACGCCGCATTGAGGCAAAGGTGCTGAAACGGGTAAAGAGTTGAGCCTGTCGCTCCTGGCTCATACCGGGTCCTCTATCAATCACGCGCAGTTCAACGCCGGCAGGTTGCTTTGTGCCTGCCTCGAACAGCGCCTCGGCCTCGATGCGCACGGCATCGCCTTCGGGAGCGTAGCGGAATGCATTGCTGAGCAGGTTCGTCAGCACGTTCATCATAAGCTCGTAGTCGGCGAGCACGGCTGGCAAATGGGCGGGCAGCGCAATTTCCAGGCGGCGCTGTGAGGAGTCGATCAGCGCCTGCAAGCGTTCTTGCAGGTCTTCAAACAACTCCGGCAGCAAAATCGGTTCGAGTTCCAGGCGCAGCGCCCCCGCCTCGACGCGAGAGGCATCGAGGAAGTAGTTGATCATTTTCGCCAGCCGTTCCACCTGCTCATCTGCTGTCTGGAGAAATTCAAGCTGCTCCTCTACCGCCCATTCAAGGTCATTGGACTGCAACGCGCTGAGATGAGCGCGAATGTTGGCAAGCGGCGTTTTGAGTTCGTGTGCCAGCGTGGTGAAGAAATCTTCACGCGCTCGTTCAAGCATTTTCATTTGCGTGATATCGTGCCAGACAGATACCACGCTGGTAATGCTGCCATCAGCAGCACGCAGTGGCGCGGCACTTGCCAGTAGATACAAGGGTTGCCCGTCTGGTTGAGTGGCGTGTATCTCGGCCTCGTTTGCTTCTCCGCGCAGCGCGACCGCCAATGGATGCTCTTCATGATGAAGTATGGCACCGGAGGCTTTGTACAAAGTAATCGACTGTAAAAGTTCTTCGATATTGCGCCCGGTAATGTCTTGCGTCACCTGATCGAGATCGATATCGTCCGGCATATCTGCTAACGCGCCTATGCGTTGCAGCAGTTGCACATGCACTTGATTGATGATACTGATACTCAAATCCTCTGCTGAAATGAGCATGGCCCCGGAGGGCAGGCGTTCCAGCAGGAGTTCCAGGCGAGCGCTTGCCAGTTCCTGCGCTGCCTTTGTGAGCTGCAGTGCCTCGTTGCGCTGTGCCAGTTCGGTGGTACGCTTTTTCACCTCGATCTCGATACGTTCCCGTGCCGCCGCCTGTTCGGTCACATCGTGGTAAATGACGACGAAGGCAAAGATATTGCCCATCTCGTCATGGATGGGAGCCTGTGAGCGGCGCATAGTGTAGGCTTGACCATCAGCGCCCACGATTTTCAATTCATCAACCCGCCCTTCGAGCGCGTTGCGTTCGAGTATGGCTACCAGGTCGGACGAAGCTGTGATATCTTCCGGGAATCTGGCTGTGCTGCGGGCCATTGCTTTGTTTACGGGCAATCCTATCACGTCATCTGTCCACCCTAAAAGCCGGCGGGCCTCGTGATTGGCCTCGGCCACGCGCCAGCGCGCATCATAGAGAATAACGCCGTCGGGTATCGCCTGCATCACATTCTCGCGCTGCCGTGCGTTGCGGCTGGCGAACCGTGCCAGCCGATCGATGCGGCGGAACAGGCGCGTGTTTTGAATAGCCAATCCGGCTTGCTGTGCAAACCTGCTCAGCAGCATCACTTCTTCAGCCGGAAAGCCCCGCTCGCTCTTGTGATAGACCTCAATCGTGCCTAATACCGGCCCTTTCGAGGAGGCATCAACATATTTGCCGTTGGTGTGAAATCCTTCCCGGATGTCGAACTTTGGCTCGAAAATTGGGACGCAGAGAACGGAACCGGGCCGGAAAGGCACACCATCTTCGTCAAGAAGCGGAAACTGGAGGGAGGGTACCATGCTGGTATCCTCGATGATAAGTTCATGCCGCTCGCGTACAACATGACTGAGCAGGAGGTGCTCGCCCAGGTGGGGATGCCAATCGTGCGAAAGAAGATGCACGCCCTTCTGTGCCGCCAGCGTCACAGTCGCTGGCAGAGCTGCTCCGTTGCCATTCATGCTTTGAAGATGTTCCTCGTAGATGGGGTCCATCTGGTCGATAAGCAGGATAGCGCAGCGCGTCGAACCCACCATCTCATGCACCGCCTGCAGGATGCGGTCGAGTACTCGCGGCAAGGCAAACGGTGCCGCGATCACCGAGGAAATGTACTGGGTGGCCGTGATATAGAGCTGTGAACGAGCATGTTCCGTTACGTCCTCAATGGTGACGAGCAGGGAAGCGCCAGCGCCGGGGATTGATCCCTCCGGCGCAGCAGTCTGCTCCTGTGGTGTATCATAGCGTCCTATCGCAACTCGCCAGTACGTGCGTCCCCTGGTCTCCAAAAAACCCTCGTAGGGAAGGGCGTCATATGTGACCGTTTGCCCCGTTATGCATACCTGCTGTAAGACAGCTAGCACCAGCTTGAGCCATTCCCCGGAGACAACTTCGTCTAGCTGTCGCCCGTTAATCCCTTCTGAGCGAAAGGGTTCATCGAGCAGTGACAGCAGATAGGCATTAGCATAGAGCAGGCGCAAATCGGCACAGTCGAGAATTGCCACTCCGACCGGTATGCGTGTAAGGATGTGTTTAATTTGTTCAGCCACCATGTGCTGTAATTTCTAGAATAACCTGAACTATTTTACCTACTCTGTATTGCATGTTTGATTTGCATAGAAAAAGCGAAACTGACTCTATTATACAGCTTTTTTCTGGAACTGTCAGTCAGCTCTTTTCGCTCTTCCAACTCTTGACAAACTCGCCTCTCTCCGGTTATACTTTATGCACACGTGTGCATAAGAAAATGCAACAATATTTGGGTGGTAACGCACACGTGTGCATAAGCCGTACTTATCCTGATGACGTTGGTTTCCCAACAGGGGAGGTGGCGCTTGCGCAGGCAAGAAGTATCTATCGAAGATATCGCCCGTGTGGCTGGAGTCTCGCACTCGACGGTTTCGCGAGCATTACGCGGCAGCACATTGATTAGTGTGGATGTGCGGGCGCGCATTCAACAGCTGGCGGGGGAGATGGGCTACACGCCCAACGCCGTTGCGCAAAGCCTGCAAACCCGGCGCACAAGCACAATTGGCCTGGTAGTGACATCGATTGCCGATCCTTTTCTGGGTGATGTTGCTAAGGGGGTCGAGGAAGTAGCGCGGGAGGCCGGTTTCAGTGTATTTCTCAGCGACTCCCACAACGACTCCGACCAGGAGATGGCGATTATCGAAACCTTTCACCGCAGGCGCGTCGACGGTATCCTGGCCACGTCATCCCGTATTACCAGCGAGTATAGGAAGCGCCTGAAGCATATTCGGGTTCCCACTGTATTAATCAACGGCCAGGCCGAGCTTCAGGACGACTTCTTGCACTGGGTTTCCGTCGATGACCAGGCGGGCGCGCAACTCGCTGTAGAGCACCTGCTGCAACTGGGCCATCGCTCAATTGGCTATCTCGGTGTCAGCAGCCGACCAAGATCAAATCAGCAGAGGCTGCAGGGCTATCGCTGTACGCTTGAAGCCACTGGTATTCTATTTCACTCCGAGTGGGTAGCGATTGCTTCTGGTGGCGAAGCCTCATATGAGGAAGATGTAGCTGCCGGAGAGGCTGTTTTCCCCAGGCTGCTTGATGCAGGTGTTACGGCTGTTTTTTGCTACAATGATATGATCGCTATTGGCGTCTTGCGGGCCTGCCAGGAACGTGGCATTGCCGTACCAGAGCAGCTCAGCATCGTCGGCTACGACGATATCAGGATGACGAGCTACGTGACTCCTGCGCTCACGACCATTCACCAGCCAAAGGTGGAACTGGGCCGGATGGCGGCTCATGTCTTGCTGGATTTGTTGGAGAATCGTCCCGTCCAGAATCATCTGTTGCCGCCAGAGCTTGTATTAAGAGGCAGCACCGCACCATTAGTACCTGTCGCATGCCATGAAAAAGACGCTCTCGGATGTCATTGTGAGCGACGCGAAGAATCTCAAGCGGACACCTGATCAAGAAGGCGAGCGAGCGATTCTTCGCGTCGCTCACAATGACATGTCCGGGCCGGTTTTTTTACGGCAAAGCTATGAGGTTGATAGCTTTGCCTCCCAGTATCCCAATACGGTATCGCAGATATTCTACGACAGCCTGGGGCGCGAAGTTGAGGCAAGTACGCCTGTGATTCCACCTTCCGATGCTGATCAGTCTAAAACCTACTTCCGGGTGGTATTGACCGAGTATAGCGACTCCACACACAGTACCTGGCAGAGCCTGCCCTTCGTCGTCCAAAGTTCAACGACGGTCAGTAACGTCAACGCGGTTGGCTGGATCGATCCAGGTGGCCCCGGTAATCCGCTCAAAGACTATAATGGGAATATTGTCTATGGATCAGCGAGTTACTACGATGCCCTGGGACGCACTGTTGCTACCAAAGACCCTATATTTAACGCTGGTGGCTCTACAGGCGTTGCCTGCTCTTCCTTTGGCGGAGCCAATGCGACCGCCTGCTCTGTTTATAGCATAGGAACGATCACTGCTCTGGTAAGTGGTGATACCAACACCTACTCTATCACCACCAGCATTGATCCCAACAATCATGTGCAGTTGACGTACAGCGATGCCCTGGGGCGCGTGCGCTACATTCAATTCGATACGGGAGCCAATAGCGGTACGCTCACGGCCAATGAACTCGAGACGATTCAGTACAACATTCTGGATGAACCCACTTCAGTACTGGTTTCTGACCTTTCAACGCAAACGAATGAGTCAATTACCACTGTTACCGCGTCCGCACAATACGATGATCTGGGGCGCATGACAAGTCTGACCGATCCAGATAGTGGAACGCACACCTACACTTACGACCCTGACGGGCGGCTCATCGGCGACACTTCTGGCGCACACGTGCTGGGTTACAGCTATGATCTTGCAGGCCGCGTAGGCTGCCTGCAAGATACAGTGTTGACAGCCACAACTGTTAGCGCCAACGGCAGTTGTAGCAGTGGGGCCAATCCCTTCGTCACCAACACCTACGATGCTGACCCCGCTGGCGTGACCTGGACTGGCACCAACTACGCGAAAGGTCGCTTGACGCAAAGCGTCTCCACCAACTACTTCCCAGGCCCCGATAATAGTCAGGGGACAGTCACACAGAATATGCAATATGACCTGCGTGGACGCTTAATTACCGAACGGCAAAACGAAGCCATCAGTGGCGGCAGCCTCACCATGCC
>DASTKE010000437.1:0-4008 GCA_035716105.1 Ktedonobacteraceae bacterium
CCTTGTGCTCGCCCGCGTCCGGGATTAACACCAGCGCGGGCGAGCACAAGGCATCGCCCCTACGACTCTCTCAAGGACGAAAAAACCTTTCCGGGGAACATTATAGAGTTTGTGCCGCCCAGTATACTGTAATATGTGTAGAGAAAAATTTAAAGATAGGATATGATGAGATAAGGGAGCTATGGAGCGGTTGTTGGGGTTGGAGGGGACGAGGCTGGGACGCTACCGACTCCGTCGCTGCCTGGGACAGGGCGGCATGGCTGAGGTGTACCTCGCCTATGATGAGCAGATGCGGCGCGATGTCGCCATTAAGGTAGTGGCAGAGGGACAGTCGGACCTGCTGCTGCGCTTCCAGCGCGAGGTGGAGTCTATTGGCTCGCTGACACACGAACATATCTTGCCGGTATTCGATTACGGGCAGCAAGGCGAGCGTCGCTATCTGGTGATGCAGTACGTGGCGGGCGGGACGTTGCGCGAGCGGCTGGATACCGGACCGCTTTCTTCGGAAGCGATCGGCTCGATTCTGGTGCAGGTCGCCAGCGCGCTGCAATACGCGCACGAACGCGGCATCGTTCACCGCGACGTGAAACCCTCGAATATCTTGCTGCGCGGCCCCTCCACCTCTGTGTCTTTATATACACCCTATGTCTACCTGGCCGATTTTGGGCTGGCGAGGCCGATAGAGGATGGGGGCGATCTGACGCGCACCGGCTGCTTGATGGGAACGCCCGAATATATGGCTCCCGAACTGGCGAACGAGTTTCCACGTCCCAGCGTCGATGTCTACGCCCTGGGCGTGTTGCTCTACCAGATGCTGACCGGGCAGGTTCCCTTCACCGGCAGCAGCGTGCTGGCCGTGTACTGGAAACATATGCAGGAGCAGCCCGTGCCGCCCTCCGTCCTCAAGCCGAGCATTCCGCGCTCGGTCGAGCAGGTCGTCCTGCGGGCGCTGGAAAAGGAGCCGCGCAAGCGCTTCCAGACACCGCTGGAACTGGCCCTGGCCTATCAGGGCGCGCTCAACTGCGCCTGGCAATCGCAAACGCTTGACAACTTTGATACGCCAGCACCAACCGTCTCAACCTCACCACTGCGCGTTCAATGGGTACCACAACACCTGCCCTCACGATTATGGAGCAAACCGGCGCTGCTGCTGGCGCTGGTCTTCCTGTTCGTGACCTCCATCGCCCTTGCCATGTTCCTCTTCAATGGCACCGCGCCAACCCAACCGGCCACAGTGAGCGGAGCCACCGTGCAAACGCATGACCGTCTTTCCCCCACCAGCGAAGCGCACCGCCCCAGGACTCCTACGCCTCACGCGACTCCGACCAGAATCCCTGTTGTTTTCAAACCCACTCCGACACCATCGCCAACACCCAGACCATCACCCCCACCGTCGCCGACGCCGGGAAAACACGGGCATAAACACAGGCACCGTTAAATTCCGATGCCATTCATACGGATATTCTATACCGCTCGATTCCCCCACAGTATTTTCAAAGCATGATATACTGATTCACGAAAGTCTTTTCACCGTTTGTTTGACAGGGGGAAGACACGCTTCCCTTTGCCCGGCACGACAGAAAGGAGACCATTGCATGTCCACCGGAGACAACGTCGACAAGAAGGCGACGAAGAAGCCCGCGAAGGCGAGCAAGGGATTTACGGACGAGGAACGAGGCGCGATGAGGCAGCGCGCCAAAGAACTGAAAGCGGACAAGGCGGATGGAGAAAGCGCCGTGCTCGCGAAGATCGGCGAGATGCCAGCACCGGATCGCGCCCTCGGCGAGCAGCTCCATGCGATCATCACAGCCAGCGCGCCAGACCTCTCGCCGAAGCTCTGGTACGGGATGCCCGCGTATGCCAGGGACGGCAAGATCGTCTGCTTCTTCCAACCCGCGCACAAGTTCAAGACGAGGTACGCGACGTTGGGCTTCAACGACAGCGCGAACCTCGACGAAGGCGGCCTGTGGCCGGTCGCCTTCGCGCTCAAGGAGTTGACTGCCGCTGAAGAGGCAAGGATCGGCGAGCTCGTGAAGAAAGCGGTGAGCTGAGGACGCGCCATGGAGCACATTCCATCTGGCAAGCCAGGAAAAAGAGCCTCTGGCATGTTATTCTGAGCGCAGCGAAGAATCTCCGTGAGCCACCTGCTCGAGCGAACCGGCACCAGATTCTTCGCTGCGCTCAGAATGACACGTCTGGGCCCGTTTTTTCTGGCAAGCCAGGAACCCGGTAGCATGGCGCTGCCGAGTTCTTTTTGCTTTGGGTACGTCATTGAGAACACGAGGGTGCAGAGCGAAGCTCAGCATCAAAAACACTCATGGGGCTATTCCAGCGCTGAATCCGTTTCCTGCACGTTGTACATTAGAGGTCGGTTAGAGAACGTGCGCGATGACACGAAATCCATTCCGGGCGCGTGTTTCTATAGGTAAAGAGGAAGCAAGCCTATTAATTGAGGATGGAAGTTCATGGTGGAATTGGAAGGTACAACGTTCGGCCACTACGTGCTGAAGCGCCGGTTAGCTCGTGGTGGAATGTCGGAGGTCTATCTCGCGTATGACCAGCAGCAGCGACGCGAGGTGGCGATCAAGGTGGTCAACCGCGAAAATAGCGAACATGCAGGGCGCTTTCGACGCGAAGTCGATGCCCTGCATATCCTGCAACACAAACATATTCTGCCCACGCTGGATTACGGTGAACACAAACAATGGCTCTATCTTGTCATGCCCTACATCGAGCATGGAACGCTGCGCGACCTGTTGCGCGCGAAGGGACGCCTGACACAGGAGGAGGCGGGAGCCATCCTTGTGCAGGTATGCGAGGCGCTGCAATTTGCTCACAATCATGGCATTGTTCATCGAGATATCAAGCCCTCGAACATCTTGCTCTACCAGGAGAAGTATGTCTACCTGGCGGATTTTGGTCTGGCCAAAGAGGTTGATGCGCTCAGCGACCTGACCCAGACGGGCTGCCTGGTGGGAACGCCCGAATATATGGCTCCTGAACTGGCGGATGAGCCTGCCAGCAAAAGCAGTGATATCTACTCCGTGGGCATCGTGCTCTACCAGATGCTGACCGGGCAGACGCCCTTTCGCGGCACCTCGCCCCTGGCGGTCTACTGGAAACATATGCAGGAAGAACCTGTGCGCCCATCGCTCATCGACGCTGATATACCCTGGGCCATCGAGCAGGTGATGCTCTGCGCGCTGGAAAAAGCTCCCCTTCATCGCTTTCAGAACGCGCAATCCCTGGCCTACGCATACGGACAGGCGCTGGCAGCTCCAGCAGAGCATCCACAAATGAGCGCTACCGCCCCACTCATCTCCATCGTATCAGCAACCGCGATGACGCAGAAGCTTGCGGGTTCCACGTCGCTGGATTTGCGAACAGTGGCGAGTGCCAGAGAGGCGAACGCAGTGGATATTGCGAAGCGACACGGTGTCCGGCGTCCTAAGAAAATCGTAGCGGGAGCGATGGGCTTCGTCTTGTTGCTGATGGTGCTGCCGCTTTCCTTCGGGTACGCGCTTTACACTGGCACCTCGCACCCCTCCACGGCGCTGGGTGCGAGCGCGCCTTTTGCCAGCAGCATACAGACGAGCAATCAAACAGGTATAGGACACCCGAAAACGCCTCCCAGGACGCCACCACCCACGGTCGTTCCCAATACCTATCACCCCACCGTGCCTTTTCAACAGCACAGGCCGCAGTCATCACCCTCGAACAAGCACGGCCACAAACATGGACACGGGCATGGCCATGACTAAAAGAGTTGACGTACCAGAAACTACGAGCAGTTCTCCAACAAAAAGAACGAAATTGCGACCTGCTACGTATTAGTAGTAGAGAAAATAGCTATATACTACGTAAGGCCATGTTATGCCGGAATTACCGCGTTTTTCACACAAACAATCTGAAACAGGCTGGAGATGGAGCAAAGGGCGACGAAAGATCGAGTCGCAAGCGCCTGGATTAGAGGGAACGATGTTAGGACACTATCGCCTCTTGAGCCGA
>DASTKE010000438.1:0-2201 GCA_035716105.1 Ktedonobacteraceae bacterium
CAGTTGCGTCGGGGCGAGCGGTGGAACTTCTACCGCCTGCACTGATGGAGGAGTGACCACCATCTGGTCGCTCGCTTGTAGTGTGAGGATCTTTGACGGCTCTGGCTGGTTCGGTACCTCTGCCATGCTCGCCTGCTCAAAGGCGTTGGCAAACGCCTGAACGCTCTGGAAGCGCTGCTTGTAGTCTTTTGCCAGCGCGATGCTCACTACCTGTTCAACAGATGGCGAAATTGTGGGGGCTTTCTCGCGCATGGATGGCAGGGTCGCAAACATGTGTTGCGTGCATAGCTCTGTGAAGGAGCCATGAAAAGGGCGGTCACCTGTGAGCCACTCGTAGACGACGATGCCGAGCGAGTATTGATCGCTGGCGGGACGGGGTTTGCCCTGGATTTGTTCGGGCGACATATAGGCGACGGTGCCTGTAACGTCCTGCGTGTTCTGATAGCGGGAGCTTTGCGCGACGAGGGCAATGCCGAAATCGCTCAGCAATACCTCGTTGCGCCGTCCCACCAGCATATTTTCCGTCTTCACGTCGCGGTGAACCAGCCTGTCTTCGTGGGCATACTGCAAGGCGGAAGCTACCTGCTTGACATAAGATACGATGATAGGCAAAGGGAGGCGAGTGCCTTTAGGATGGCGCTGGCGCAAAGTGCCGTTAGGAGCATAGCTCATCACCAGGAACGGTACACCGTTTACCACGTCGAAGTCGAGGACGCGCACGATATTGGGGTGATCGAGGCGAGCAATGGTCTGCGCCTCTCTCTGGAAATCGTTGACCTCCTGGTCGGCAAGCTGGGTGTGCAGTACCTTGATGGCGGCCTGCGTATTGAGGCGTACATGCTCTCCAAGATAGACTTCGGCGAAGCCGCCGCGTCCAATCAGTTGCGTGAGACGATAATTGCCGAATTGCTGCCCGACGCGGTCCTCCATCCTCGCACCTCCCTTGAGAAATATGTTATGCTTGCGCGCTCATCGAATGAGTTTATTCTAGAGAATGAGGATGAGCATGTCAAGCCATGAAACATGCTGGTGATCTGTGAATTCTAGCGAGGGGTGGAGCTTGCCTCCACCCCTACGAACCTACGGACACGTCCCATTCGCGGTTCGTAGGGGTGGAGCTTGCCTCCACTCTTCGCCTTTTCGAGCAGCCTACAACACGTTTCTACTCTGGCTCTCTACGGTGCCAGAAAACGCGGAATGCCCTGGGTGTGCAGGAAGTACCACCAGCCACCTGTATTGAAATTGCCCAGGATATCGAGGGCGGTGATGACGACGAAGCCGAAGATAGCAATGGTCATTATCATGCGGTCGATACTGCGAGCCTGGAGTTGAATGAACCAGGTGCGTTTGCCAACGCCGAAGCAGCGCAGCTCCATCGCGCTGATGATATCCTCCGCACCTACAATGGAGCCGATTACCACAGGGACGATCATGGGGGCAAGACGCATGGTTTTGCCGACGAGTCCGCCGCGTAGTTTGTCTAGCTCGAAGCCACGAGCACGCTGCGCATCGATGGTGGTGCCGAAATCACGCACAATGGTTGGCAGGAAGCGGAACGAGAGGTCAATGGCGTAGGCAAATTTATCAGGTATGCCCAGACCTTTGAAGGCTACACCGAGATGCCCCGGATCGGTGGTATAGGGGATGGGAATGGCGAACATGGCAATGCTGATGTTGCGCATCGCCTGCGTCAGCATAAAGGTGAAGCTTTCAACGCTAAAAACGAGTGGTGCAGGGCCGATGTAGGGAAACTGGTGCTTTAGCCCGATGAAAGGGATGCTGAAGAGTACGTGCGGGTGCGAGAGGTCGACGCCCTGCACAATGGCACCGCCCGAAAGAAAATAGTTTCCTACGACCAGAACAGTGATAAGAAGCAGGATAAACGTCCAGGGGCGCTTTGTCTCTGACCACTTGAGATGAGCCTGGCTGTAATAAATAGACGCGATAACCAGACCAGTGAGCACAACCCAGAAATTGGAGGTCTGGTAGATCGAAAAGCTATAGGCGAAGAGCAGGAGCAACTTCGCCCGTGCATCCAACCGGTGAACGGGTGAGTCTCGATTGATGTAAGAAAAACTGATAAGCATGGCACATCTCTCTGGAATGGTATGGACCGTAGGGGCAGGCCGATTCTACCAGGCCACCCGCAAGGGATGGCCCTACTATATCCAGCGCGGCTCGACAAGCAGGTTTGCCATCGT
>DASTKE010000439.1:0-2122 GCA_035716105.1 Ktedonobacteraceae bacterium
GCGCTCCTGCGGCCAGCCAGCGCGGTTGCCAGCCATTCTACCGTAAACTCGTCACCCAGCGGCTCCGGCCCCAGCCCTTGCAGCGCCTCCGCCTCCTGCTCGCACGGCCACAGTTCAACGCGCCCAAACTTGCGCGGGTCGGTAAACAACAAGCGCCGCCCATCTTCCAGATTGAAGCAGACCCGGCAATAGGCAGTCTCGCTCTCGCTATAGATGCGTTCAGCAGGCTCAGCAGCATCCTGGCGAGCACTATCCAGAGCGCCCCTACAATCGCGGAATGTCGGCCCCTTCGTGTTCCAGGCAGCCAGGTTTTCCTCGCGCAGACTCGTATAGATCTCCCAACCGGCAGGAAGCAGCAGCAGATTGCCCGTCATGCGACGATGAATGGAGAGGAACAGCTCGCCGCTCAGATCAAGCAGCAGAAACTTCCCCCGGCGGCGCACCCCCTCGACGCGCCTCCCGGCTATCTCAGCTAAGAAATCGGGCAGATCGGGATGACCAACGCTGCGTTCCCAGAACACCTGCGCGTCCCGTATCGTCGCCCCCACCACCGACGCACGCAACTGGCGCGCCGTATACTCAACCTCCGGCAACTCCGGCATGGCTTCACCCACCTCTAGAGCGGCTTCAAAGGCCGCTTTGCTTATGATAGCTCATATTTTCCAGCATCCAATCTCTTTATAAGAGAGAAGCTGTCAAGGCGCTATTATAGCACATTCTCTTTTTTCTTCGTGGATGCGGGGGAATGAGGCGCTTATTCCGCGTTTTCAGTATGTGTTATGGCGTATTGAGGGGTTTGCCGGGTCGCGGCACTCGCCACAACGTCCGAAGAATTCCAGGCGGTGGCCCTCGATGGAGAAATCGACCAGCGATTCCACCTTCGCGATCTGCTCTGCACTCAGGCAGGCATCTACCTCGATGACCTTGCCGCATTGCGAGCAGGTGATGTGGTGGTGGTGCTGCTTCGCGTTATTGCAGAAGCGGAAACGATGCGACCCATCGGCGAACTCCACCCGGTCGAGCAAATGCAGTTCTTGCAAGATTTCGACGGCGCGAAAGACGGTTGCGCGTCCCACGTCTGGATCGCGAGCCAGCGCCATGTCCCATAGCTGTTCAGCCGTGAACTCCGAGCCGACGGTCTCGACCAGCAGACAGGCCAGCGTCCGGCGCGGGCCGGTAATACGCAGCCCCTTCTGTCGAAAAGCCGTGAGGATCACTTCAGGAGTTACAGGCACGATATAACCATCTTTCGCGGTGAAGTCTATTGAGACACAATATCATTATGTCCCCATTCTATCATCTGTATACTGGCACGTCAAACTGATACATCCGGCCTATTCGGCACAATCTCCCATACGCGATAGCCGGTTTGCGTGTCTTCGATCAACACGTCTGTCGGCAAGCTCAATACGCGCTGCGCTGACCAAACATCTCCAGCGGCACCGGAGAAATTGCCGATTGTCGCGAAGAATACATACGAGGCGGCTACGGGCGAGAGCAGCGTCAGCACGATGGCCGCAAGCGTGATGACGACGAGAGGGGCCAACGCAATCAGGAGATACTGGTCGCGGCGGAAAAGCTGATTTTTCGCGCCGCAGTAGAGCGCGAGTGGCAATTTTGCCCCAAAATAGGGTTTGCCGCCCAGACCAGCAATCACCAGTCCGTGAATGGCCTCGTGAACCGGCAAGATGACGATATAGCTGACACAATTGACAACCAGCCAGAGCACAACACCCGGAAAGGTGAACGCAAAGGTAAAGCTGTGCCGCTGCCAGGAGTACGAGGCGAGATTGAGAATGCCGAAGCCAACTGTACTCAATATCAGCATATACAAGCTTAGAACTGCCAGCGGCCGCAGTCTTTCCGGTCCCAGCAGTTCCACCTCATCGAGCTTGCGCAGCCGCCCCGCGTCTATCGCCGCCTGCTGCTCGCGCCTCAATTGTGGTTGGAAGCGATCAATCAAATGTAATGCCATGACGAACCTCTAGTCTATGCAACCCGGCAGAGATGCCGGAGATAGTTTTTCCGTTTGTTTCCATTGTACCCGCTCAAGACTGCTCTCCGCTACGCGGTTCGCACCCCTTTTTTAAAATAGCAAGCATGGCAAAAAGCGGCTGTTGGT
>DASTKE010000440.1:0-6873 GCA_035716105.1 Ktedonobacteraceae bacterium
CTTGAGGCCGTCCGGGGGACGCAGACGGACGGCCTCAAGGCATCGCCCCTACGACTTTCCCCATTTCCATTGACAACCCATCAGTAAATCCCTATACTTCGCTTAAGGGGTGGCCCTTCCACAGATTTCCCTCTTATTTCATTGCGAACAAAGGAGTTGCACACATGAAAAAGTCTCTTGTCATCACCGCGGCCCTCTTCCTCGCCATTGGCATTCTCGTAGGAATGGCAGCTATGTCGTTCAGCCTGTATCGCAGCCCAGCCGCGAAGGCCAGTGGCGGCATGACGATCCATGTGGTTGAACACGCCATCACCGACACGGTTGGTGATGTTCCGCCGAAAGGCGATTCGATGGGCGATCAACTGGCCTTCCACAACCCTGTTTTTGATGCGACCGATAGTCACCAGGTGGGTCATGACAACGGGAACTGCGTTCGTACCGTTGTCAGCACCAACAAGAAACATCCAAACGGTGTCTGGGAGTGCTACTGGACGGTCTTCCTGAAGGATGGTCAGATAACAGTCGAGGGGCCATACTATGACAACGGCAACGACTCGACGCTGGCGATCACCGGTGGCACGGGCGCGTACTTTGGCGCACAGGGGCAGATGACATTGCATGCCAGGGGCAACCCCGTCGGCTCCGAATATGACTTCATCTACATGCTTGGCTGAGTAGAGTGAGCAGACTCCACTGGGATACCAGCAGGCCACCCGCAAGAGCTTATTCGGAAACCTCTCTGAAGCCGCCTCTATAGAGGGCTACAACCGGGTTTCCGAAGAAGTTCCAAGGGGATGGCCCTACTAGACGACGGCTTCACAAGGCGATGCGTGCATATAGTAGGGCCATCCCCTTGCGGGTGGCCTGCTGAAATTTTATTTACCCTCTATCGCACGAACGACGAGTTCGGCGATATCTTCGATTTGAAGCTGCTCTTCTGCCTCCACGCCTTTGACGCCGTCATCGAACATGGTGATGCAGAAGGGACAGGCTGCCGCCAGCACTTCGGCTCCGGTCTCCAGCGCCTCGTTCACCCGCGTCTGGTTGATGCGCTTGCCGATGCGTTCCTCCATCCAGGCGCGACCGCCACCGCCGCCGCAGCAGAAGCTCTTGTTACGGTTGCGGCGCATCTCCGTAATGCCGTTGCTATCCAGTACTTTGAGCACGTTGCGCGGCTGCTCGTAGACATCGTTGTAGCGCCCAATGTAGCACGGATCGTGGTACGTCATCTTGCGCTGATCGAAGCCTTCGGGCAGTTGCAGCCTGCCTTCGGTCACCAGTTTGTCGATAAAGACGCTGTGGTGGAGCACTTCGTAATTACCACCAAGCTGCGGGTACTCGTTCTTAATCGTGTTGAAGCAGTGCGGGCAGGCGGTGATAATCGTGCGCTGCTTCACCATAGGACCAGCTACGCCGTTGCCGGGCGTGTGACCATTCTGCGCGTGGTGGTCGTTCTGGTCAGCGGTGTTGAAGCCGTAGGTGTTGAGCGTTTCGATATTCTGCTGCGCTTGCATCTGCCACAGGTACTCGTTGCCGATGCGCCGCGCCGGGTCGCCCGTGCAGGTCTCTTCGGGTCCGAGGATGGCAAAATTGACCTTCGCCGCCTGCAAGATTTTCGCGACCGAGGTAGCCACCTTCTTGTTGCGCTCGTCGAAGGAACCCATACAGCCGACCCAGTAGAGCACGTCCGCGTCCGGATTCTCGCCCATCAATGGCACGCCGAGGCCAGCAGCCCATTCAGCGCGTTTGTCGTTGCTGATCTCCCACGGGTTGCCGTTGCGCTCGATGTTGTTGAACAGCGAGGTGACTTCCGGCGGAAACTCGCTCTCCTCCATGACCAGATAGCGGCGCATATCCACGATTTTCGGAATGTGCTCGATGGCGACCGGGCAGATTTCCATGCAAGCGCGGCAGGTCGTGCAAGCCCACAGCGCATCGGTGCTGATGATGCCGCCAATCATCGGCTCGTGGTGCGCCGCCTTCTCTTGTGCGGTCTCATCGGCTGGCACACCCGCGATACCAAGCCTGCTATACAGCGTGTTCTCGCCCAGAATCTCGTTGCTGCGGACGAACAGCGCCTCTTTGACGCCCAGCACGATCTCTTTGGGCTTGAGCGGCTTATCCGTGTTGGTGGCGGGACAGACGGTATTGCAGCGTCCGCACTCGGTGCAGGCGTAGCCGTCGAGCAACTGTTTCCAGGTGAACTGCTCGGCCTTCGCGACGCCATAATCTTCGCGCTCTTCGATGTTTTCCATGAAGGGCAGCGCGCCCTTTGGCTTGTAGTTGCGGAAGAAGACATTGAAAGGCGTCGCCAGCAGGTGCAGGTGCTTGGAGCGCGGAAGGTAGATCAGGAAGCCCAGCACCGTGAGGATGTGTATCCACCAGAAGACGCGGAAGAGCACGGTATCAGTGGCCGTTCCCAGTCCACTGAACCAGGGGCCGATCCAGGAGCCGATGGGTGAGAGCGTCGCGCCACCGGTTGCCGCGTACTCGAAACCCTCGACCAGCGCCAGTGTAATGATGACCAGCAAGATCAGTATCAGAATGATGTAGCCATCCCAGGGGCCATGTAGCTCGCTGGAAAGCTGTTTGGGCCGCACGATGCCGCGCCGGATGGCAAAGAGCACCAGGGCGACAGCGACGAAGATCATGAAGGCATCCAGCAGGACAGCGAACCAGGGTGTATCGCCCACAACCGGCACTATGGCACCGAAAGCGCTGAGCATCAGGTTGAGCAGGCCAAACTGGATGATGATGAAGCCCCAGAAGGTGAAGAAGTGCGCGATGCCGGGGACGGGATCGCGCAGCACGCCGCTCTGTCCCAGCACCACCTGGAAGAACTCGCCGATGCGGTCCTCGATGTGGTCGGTGCGGTCCTCGCGCCGCGCCTTGATCAGCAGCGCGATCAATTCGCCAGCACGAATACCGAAGAGGGTGAGTGCCGCTAGAAAGACTAGCACAAAGATACCTGTGCCAACCCATCCCCCGGTCGGAGAAATCGGCGGGGATGACATTGTGAACCTCCATTCAAGATGCAGGATGATGTTTACAAATCATGTAGGTGCCGATTGATCGCGCACACCGCCGATTGATCGGCCTGGGAGGCAGGTCGATATGAAGTTTGACGAATAATGCGGCAATGGCACGGGCGACCACCAGGGTCGCCCCTACAGAGATTGCGTCATTGCCGGACTCTTTTGTTAAAGCTCATAATCGGCGGTGTGCGCGATCAATCGGCACCTACATGGTGGTTTCATACCATTCGTTAGGCACTACGTACCCGAATAGATCAACTCTTTCGCAATCTTCTATTGCGCGTTCCATTGCTTCCACATCTTCAAGTGGTAGCTTAAAGCCGAGAAGAGCTTTACCCGGTTTGCCGGGAGGTGGAGTACTTCTCGGTAAAGATGCGCGCCTCCTATGTATTTGGACAAGCTCTTGAGCGAACTCTAGCACCCGACGTTGATCGTCGGGTGAGAGCCGCTCTGTGATGGCGAAAATCTCTTCAGGTACGGTTGCCATATTTGCCTCCTGATCCTGAGTATCAACTTTTCGCTTATTATAACACGATCAGCCACGCGCACGGTATCCTAGTGCCCTTTGCGCCGTTTCACTTCCGCGGTAAGCTTCGGGAGGATGGTCAGGACATCGCCGACGACGCCGAAGTCGGTGACGGAGAAGATGGGCGCGTTTTCGTCTTTGTTGATGGCAACGATGTATTTGGAGCCTTTCATGCCCGCGAGATGCTGGATGGCTCCGCTGATACCAACGGCGACGTAGAGCGTTGGCTTTACGGTTTTACCGGTCTGCCCAACCTGGTAGCTGTAGGGCAGCCAGCCAGCATCGACGATGGCACGAGTGGCACCGGGCGCGCCACCCAGCGCGGCGGCCAGTTCTTCCACCAGGTGGTAGTTCTCCGCTTTGCCGAGGCCGCGACCGCCGCTGACAACCACAGTAGCGTCTTCCAGCGCCGGGCCTTCGCTCTCCACCTCCACGCGGTCGAGCACCTTGATCTTCTGCGCGTCGGCGCTCACTGGCGTGTTCAGCGTGACAACCTCGGCGGTGGTGCCTTCGTGACGCTCGAGCGGGAAGGCTTTCGGGCGCGTGAGCACGATGCCCACGCCCTGCGGGAAGGTGGCTGTGACGAGATTTTCGCCGCCCCAGGGGACAATCACATTCACCGTATCGCCCTCGAATGAGAGGTCGGTGGCGTCGGTGACGAGTCCCAGGTTGTCACGGATGTTCAGGCGCGAGGCGATGTCGCGCAGGTCGTAGGTGGTGGCGAACATCAGCAGCGAGGGCTGGTGCTCTTTGATCAGTGCGCTGAGCGTATCGACGGCGGGCAGCGTGAGATAGGTGTCGTAGGCGGCGTCCGCGTGGGCGTAGACCTTCTGCGCGCCATATTCGCCCAGCGTTGGAGCGACTTCGGCGGCGGCTGAGCCGAGCACAATAGCCTCGGCGTTTCCCAGTTGCGCGGCCTTGCTCAGCACTTCGAGCGAAGAGCGAGTTGGTTGGTCATTCTCAAGTTCAACCAGTACCCAGATAGTATGTGGCATAATTCTCTATCCTCCTCCCGAACTAAAGCAACTGAGAGCGCTGCAAGAAATCAGCGATGGCCTGCGCGGCGTTGCCGTCGTCTTTAATCACCTGTCCTGCCGCACGCGCCTCGACTTTGCCAATGTTCAACACACGCTCGCGTGCGCCTGCCTCGCCTACCTGTGAGGCGTCGATGCCGAGATCGGACAGCGCGAACTGGCTGAAAGGCTTTTTCCTGGCGCTCATGATGCCCTTCATCGTCGGGTAGATGGCCTCGAAGGTGCCGCTGGCGATGGTGATGACGGCGGGTAGGGACGTTTCCACCGTCTGATAGCCCGTCTGTGTGACGCGCTTGATGGTGGCTGTGTTGCCCTCAACGGTGATTTCGCGGGCAAAGGTCAGTTGCGGAATGCCCAGGAATTCGGCGATGCCGCCGGGTACCATGCCGGTATAGCCGTCGGTGCTCTCGGTAGAGCAGAAAATCATGTCCGCGCCCTCTTTCTTCGCTACAGCGGCGAGGACGCGAGCGGTCGCCATGACATCGGAACCGGCCAGCGCGGGATCGCTGACAAGAATGGCGCGGTCAACGCCCATCGCCAGCGAACGGCGCAAGGCTTCCTGGGCGCTCGTGGGACCCATACTCACGGCGATCAGTTCGCTGTTGCCGATGGTGTCGCGCAGCTTGATGGCGGCGGAGATGGTGCTTTCGTCGCCTGGGTCAAGCACCAGCGAGACTCCACTGCGCACGAGACGCTTCGTGTTCGGATCGAGCTTACTAACGACGGTGTTAGGGTCGGGAATCTGCTTTATACAGACAAACATCTTCATTGGCTTTGCCTCGTCTTTTGTATGTACGAACGTGGGAAAATAGGCAATCCACGTAGTCTATCAGCTATCCTATTGTACCTACGCGGCAAAGAGCATGTCAATGTTGCTGGCTAACGCGCACCAGCACGTTGCGTACCGGAAAGTCGTAGGGGTACTTCGTAAGCGAGACCCTGGTGGTTGCCCGCCGCCGACAGCGAAGCGAGTCGGCAGTCCGATGCCATTGTGACCAACACGCCAGTTGCTGCGCGCCTGGCGGCGGGCGACCACCAGGGTCGCCCCTACGACTTGCCCTCAGATATTTCTATCTGAACCGAAAAATGCATTGTGCAACGTGTTACCCTGTGTATCGTGGGAGATGCGGGAAGAGGTATTGCGAAGATATATCAGGAAAGGAAGATGCGATACATGAAGACACAACAACTGGGGAAGAGTGATTTGGAGATTACCCCGATTGGATTGGGAGCGTGGGCGATAGGTGGCGGCGGCTATCAGTTCGGTTGGGGGCCGCAGGACGACGAGGAGTCGATCAACACCATTCACCGGGCGATTGACCTGGGCCTCAACTGGGTGGATACTGCCGCGGTGTACGGGTTAGGACGCTCCGAGGAGGTTGTCGGGCGGGCGCTCAAGGGACGGGCAGATCGTCCCTACGTGTTTACGAAATGCGCGCGGGTCTGGGATGCGCATGGCAAGGTCAGTGGGAACTTGCAGCCAGAGTCGATCCGGCGCGAGTGTGAGGCCAGCCTGCGGCGGCTGCAAGTCGATGCCATCGACCTGTATCAGATGCACTGGCCCGATCCCGATGCTGATGTCGAGGCGGGATGGGAGACGATGGCGCAGTTGCAGAAAGAGGGCAAGGTGCGCTATATCGGCGTCTCGAACTTTAATGTTTCACAATTGAAGCGCGCCATGTCGATAGCGCCCGTCACATCGTTGCAGCCGCCATATTCGCTGCTGCGCCGGGAGATCGAGACGGAGATATTGCCGTTCTGCATGGAGCATGACATTGGTGTGATTGTCTACTCACCGATGGCCTCTGGCCTGTTAACCGGGGCGATGACCCGCGAGCGCATCGCCGACCTGCCGCAGGACGATTGGAGGCGCGGCAGCAGTGAGTTTCAGGAGCCGCACCTGTCGCGCAACCTGCAACTGGTGCAATTGCTGACGGATATCGGCTTTCCGCACCAGATGTCGCCAGGTGAGGTAGCGATTGCCTGGGCGCTGGCACACCCTGCCGTGACGGGCGCGATTGTGGGAGCGCGCCACCCCGATCAGATCAGCAACCTTGTTGGCGCAGCCGAGTTCCGCCTGAGCGAAAGCGAACAGGAGGAGATCGAAGAGTTCCTCAAGCAGCACCCATAAAATGTGTAGGGGCCGATTTATCGGCCCGCTTGCCAGGCCGATAATGAGTGTTAACAAAATATTGCGGCCATAGCACATGACCAACGTAGGGGCCGATTTATCGCGCCCACCGCCGATTTATCGGCCCGCTTGCCAGGCCGATAAATC
>DASTKE010000441.1:0-2808 GCA_035716105.1 Ktedonobacteraceae bacterium
TACGGTCATAGGGGATATCAAAGAGCCAGCGCGCCTCAAGCACCTCTAAGCCTTTGTTCATCAACGTCGCACTGTCTATGGTGATCTTCGTCCCCATCTGCCATGTCGGGTGCGCCAGCGCCTGCTCGACCGTGACAGAACTCATTTGTTCAAGCGTTGCATGACGGAACGGGCCACCGGAGGCTGTGAGCAGCAAGCGGCGTATCTCCGCTGTGTACTCTCCGTGCAGGCTCTGCCAGATGGCGCTGTGCTCGCTATCGATAGGCCGAATCTCGACGCCCTCCTGCTGTGCCGCCCGCATCACCAGGTGTCCGGCCATCACCAGCGTCTCTTTATTGGCAAGCGCGACCATCGTACCCGTGCGAATAGCCGCCAGTGTAGGCCGCAACCCTACCAGACCGGAGGTCGCGGCCACCACGACATCAGCATCGGCGTATGTCGCCAGTTCTAACAGCCCACGATCACCGGTCACAACGCCGGGTATAGCTGTGCGTGCCGCCCGCTCCACCTCCGGTGTACCGGCATAGCACGCGACCAGCGAGGGCTGGAATTCTCGCACCTGCTCCGCCAGCAATTCGACATTGCTGCGCGCTGCCAGGCCGACTATATGAAAATGCTCAGGGAAACACCGCACGATGTCCAGCGTCTGCCGTCCAATCGAGCCGGTGCTTCCGAGCAAGACTATCCGTTTCGGAAAAGTGGTCATCTCTCTCAGTTCCATTAAAATGAGCGTGCGGGGACTCCCGTTCTTCAGGCGGGAGAGGAAGCGCGCTCCTGCTCTCTATACATGATCCACCCCTTGGTTGGCCGAGCGATCCGGCGCAATTTGCGCGGTGTGACCTCCAGGATGGTTTTCTCTGTCGTCAGATCTTTGAGTACAAAGCTTCCTTTGAGTCGTCTGCCACCAATGTAGCCCACCTGTCCTTTGGCCTCCACAAGTTCATACAACTTCCAGCCTCTGACCTTGCGCGGAGCCCAGACTTTATGCTCACTGTGCTTACCATTATAGCACTGGTAGTTGCCACGTGGGAGGCAACGAAACTGGTATGTGACAGCCAGAGGCTTCACCACTTCCCCAATGGCACAGGCAATAGCTACTGCATCGTTACTATGTGTCTTCGACAGGCCAAGGACCTGGGTGCGCTTGTATTTGGTTTCGTAGCCATAAGCAGGAGCAACCCGATCCGATCCGAACTGCTGGACGAGTTGAGCGAGCAGTGCTGTTTTCAAACTAGAAACATGTGCGGCATCGTGCAGGGGGACACGTGCCTGGGCTTGAACGTCGGGGTAGCCAAATTCAGCGGCAGTCTGAGTCCCTTTCCGCATATTGCACTGTTCGCAGGCCAGCGCCAGATTGCTTGGCCGATTGCTCCCTCCTCGGCTGCGCGGCACAATATGTTCCAGTTGCAAAGGAACGTGGCTGGCTCCGCAGTACGAGCATTGCCGATTCCATTTCTGCAAAACATATTCGCGTACTAAATAGCCCTGGAGCTGCCCTTGTTGATACTCCAGGTTATGAATGCTCGCGCCCTGCATTTTCTGAGTGTCAAAACTCGCCAGTTCGACGTTCACCTGGCTCACCGGTAAGAACGAAGCCACGAAACAAATCGCTTTGAGCGTCGCCTCAGATTTGGAGCGTATCGAGGGCGGGAGCCACCCGTCTGGGCGGCGTCGATTCGCCCATCTTGCGGGCCGGTAGCGCGTTTTTCGGCTCCGACGCGTGCGCCGATACTGGCGGCGTTGGGTCAATTTGCTGGTGATATCGTCGCGCAAATGTACCTCTGCCTGATAGACCACTGCGCCGTTGCTTGTGGCCGCGATCCCCACCGTTTGCGAGCCGGTATCGACGCCTAGCGTGACCGGCTGGGTATGCTCGGTGGCTGTAGTAAATCGAAGTTGGATAGTAAAAGGCTCTCGGCGCACGATGCGAGCCAGTCCTTTGCGCAGCCAGTACCACACTTTTCGTTGATTTTTCGTCGGCATCAGGGGCTTGCCTGATGCCGCAAGGACGTAGATGATGGATTGCTCCATAATGCTTCCTTTCGGAGTGCTCTCTTCCCCTCGACAATGATGCTTTTCGGTACTATCCACTCGTCACGGTGACTGACCTCATCACGTTTAAATGAGCAGTTGTAGAGTGATAGGTTGGGGCAGTGCCTATCAGTACGAACGCAAACACTCAAAAGCATCGGAGTTCTCTCAGCAGAAACGTTGACGCAGAGAAGCTCGGCAGCGTTTCCTCAAGAACCAAGTCTGGTCACTGACTTGCAAAAGCGCGAGGCTCCTGCAAGCCTCCCTATTTACAGGGAGGTCACTGACCCTTATTTTCCTACGATTAATGAGAAAAAATAGACGACAATTACGGCAAACAGGAGGCTATCAATGCGGTCAAGCATCCCACCATGGCCGGGCATGATCTGCCCGCTATCCTTGACATGCGTTTGTCGTTTGATCAGCGACTCCGCGAGATCGCCCACTACGGCCACAATGCTTATGACAATGCCCAGCACAACACTGAGATACCAGGGAATGCCCAGAGGACGACTAAAGAGCACCGTCGCGATAGTCCCCAGCACCAGCCCACCGCCGACTCCCTCCCAGGTCTTGCCGGGGCTGATCCGCGGCGCGAGCTTGTGCCGACCGAGGAGGCGACCGGTGAAAAATGCGCCCGTGTCCGATCCCCAGACGCCGAAGAGCACGACCAGCAGCCACCAGACACCGCGTGGCAAGACCCACCAGGGAGTAGCTGCAAACGGCCAGCCGACCTCAGAGCCGCGCAAGAGGATGAAAAAACTCATAGGCCAGCCC
>DASTKE010000442.1:0-3923 GCA_035716105.1 Ktedonobacteraceae bacterium
CATTCATGGACGCCCCAATGCGGCTCGTTTCCATGTGCGCGGGTTCAACGAACAGGGGACGACCACCACGCCCTTCGATATGGTCGTGCTCAATCACGTCAGCCGGTATCATCTCTGCATCCTGGCTCTGCAGCATGCACCGCGCCTGCGCCACCTGACGCCGCCATTCATTCAGGAGTGCCATGATCTGCTGGCCAAACACCAGAGCTATGTGCGAACCACCTTTGAAGATCTGCCAGAAGTACGCGACTGGGTGTGGACGGACTAGCAGAAGGGTCGAATGGCAATGAAGATAGTCGTGCTCAATGTCGGCTCAAGTAGCCAGATATCGCTGTTGCTGATTCCAGCGGGCGCGTCCTGCTCATCCAGACTCAAGAAGAAGGATCAATTGTGAAGGAGTGTTGGCGCTTGGCAATCTCACACTCATCGCAGAACGGTTGAACGTCGTAATTGCCCACCTGCCCAGCATTGGCCGGGCAACCGAAAAAGAAAGGGAAGGAGGCAGCTATGCCGATAGAGATTCAGGTGGCATCACCTGGCATTACCATCAGCCAGGGGCGGACCTTCATGGTGACCGACGAGCGCGGGGAGATCAACCCCCGCTGCGACCAGGGCATCTATGCGATCGATACGCGCTTCATCAGTTATTACCGGCTCTTCATCAATCGGGAACCCTGGGTTCTGGTCAATTCCAGCCAACTCAATTTCTACGCGGCGCGTTTCTATCTCACGAACCCCAAGATCAGTGCGCAGGATGGTGACTTTGAGGCACATACCATTGGGCTCATGATCGATCGGAGGGTTGAAGAGGGCATCCACGAGGACTTCTACGTGGTGAACTACACCGGCAAACGGATCCGCTTTTTCCTGCAACTGGCGCTCCGCTCGGATTTTGCCGATCTCTTCGAGGTGAAAACCAAACGTCTCGTTCAGCGCGGCAGAATGATCACCACCTGGGATCAGCAGGAGCGCACACTGCGCACCTCCTACGATCACAAAGATTTTCACCGTGCGGTGACCTATTGGATTCCGAACACCGACGTGCCGGTTGGGTACGCCAATGGGCGTATCTTTTTCGAGCTCGAACTCGAACCAGGTCAGCAGTGGCAGACGTGTGGCGAACTGCTGCTGGAACATGGCCAACATATCAAGAAACCGGTGTCTGGCCATCGAACGCCTGAACTATACGAAGAGTCGGTAGGGGAACTGGACGAGCTCCAGGCACGCTGGCGAAGGCTCAGTCCGCAACTGTTGACGCCGAATGATCACGTCTATCGCATGTATCGCCAGGGGATCGAGGACATGGGCGCACTGCGCATCTACGACCTGGACGTTTCAGACGAGGAGTGGGTGCCCGCTGCTGGCGTGCCCTGGTTTGTCACGCTTTTTGGACGTGATAGCCTGATCGTCTCTCTTCAGAACATGAGCGTTTCCACAGGATTTGCGCGTGGAGCCTTGAAACGCTTAGCCGAGTACCAGGCCACCGACCGCGATGATTGGCGTGATGCGCAACCCGGCAAGATCCTGCATGAAATGCGCTCTGGCGAACTGGCGCATTTCCACGCCATTCCTCATACCCCGTACTACGGCACGGCTGATGCGACCATCCTGTATCTGATCGTCCTCTCCGAAACATACCGCTGGACGGGCGACGCCGCCCTGCTCAAAGCGTATCGCCAGGTAGCCGAAGCCTGCCTGCACTGGATTGATCACTCTGGCGACCTGGACGGGGATGGCTTCCAGGAATATCAAACCTACTCGTCACTCGCCTACGAGAACGTGGGCTGGAAGGACGCCGGCGATGCTGTCGTGTACGCTGACGGCAGCCAGGTGAAGCAACCGAAAGGTCTGTGCGAGCTGCAAGGCTACGTCTACGATGCAAAGGTCCGCATGGCCGAAGTCTTTCGGGTGCTTGGGGACGAAGCGCGAGCGCAAGCGCTGCTCCAGCAAGCCGCGACGCTGAAACACACCTTTAACACGACCTTCTGGATGGAGCAGGAAGGCTGCTTTGCCTTTGGGCTCGACCCGCAGAAAAAGCAGATTACGTCCATCGCCTCGAATGCAGGGCACTGCCTGTGGAGCGGGATCGCGGACCAGGACAAGGCAGAGCGCACAGCCAGGCGCCTCTTGCAAGACGATATGTGGAGTGGCTGGGGGATTCGCACCCTCTCCAGCAAGAACCCGGCCTATAACCCGTTCTCGTACCAGCGGGGCTCCGTCTGGCCCCACGACAACGGCATCATTGCCGCCGGGTTCAAACGCTATGGGCTCGCGAACGAAGCCAATCAGGTGATCCGTGGCGTGTTCGACGCGGCGCGACGCTACCAGGCGTACCGCTTGCCGGAGGTCTTTGCGGGTGTACAACGGAAAGGGG
Organism: Ktedonobacteraceae bacterium; assembly: GCA_035716105.1. Lineage (GTDB taxonomy): Bacteria > Chloroflexota > Ktedonobacteria > Ktedonobacterales > Ktedonobacteraceae > CADDYT01. Next base: position 2,375 of record DASTKE010000442.1, read on the forward strand.
AAACCACGGATTTTCCTGCCCTGTATCCTGGAGGAGCTAATATCCCCCAGGCCTGGGCTTCGGGGAGTATTTTTCAGATGCTGCAGACCCTGCTCGGGTTACGTGCCGACGCTCCCCATCAGCGCCTCTATGTCAATCCAACGCTCCCGGAATGGCTGCCAGACCTTCGAGTGCAACACCTGCGCGTCGGTGCCTGCTTGTGTACCCTCCACTTTTGGCGCGAGGGCGATTGCTCACGCTGGGAAGTGACTGAATTGACGGTGGACCAGGGAGCGGCGGAGGAAGACCGCATCCAGGTCACGAACGAACTGGAGGTACCCTCTTCCTGAGAAACAATGATGCAGAAGGGTTTGGCGTAACATAGTTCTACTCGTGTTCCAGAACTCCGGCGCGAAAACAGTGTAGAGGAGACATACAAGCAGGAGCACCTGCGCGTGGACTTGCTGTGTTTGCCCTGGAGTATGCTTTTTGGTACAACTACGGAAGAATGGGAGATATTCAGAGCTGACTGCGAGAAGCAAAAGCGTAGCAGTAGTGGACATCATTCACCTACCACAGAGGAGGAGAGAGAATATGACAACCAGGCAAGTAACGAAAACACACATCACATCGTTCCCTGCACCCGCACAGTTGGCGACGGTGACTGACCTGACGCCGCAGGAGGTGCAAGCCATTACGGAGGCGGTCAACCCGCTCATCGCCGATGCGTTCGCGCTGTATGTCAAGACGAAGAACTTCCACTGGCACCTCTCCGGTTCGCACTTCCGCGACTATCACCTGCTCTTCGACGAACAGGCCGAGGCGATTTTGGCATCCATCGACATCATGGCTGAACGCGTTCGCCGCATTGGGGGCACAACCATCCGCAGTATCAGCCATATTGGTCAATTGCAGACCATCGCAGATGACAATGACGACTTCGTGCCAGCGGGTGAGATGGTCAAGCGGCTCCTGGAGGACAATGGGCATATCGCAAAAATGCTGCGGAATACGATAGAGGTCTGCGATAGGCACCGCGACTCCGCCACCAGCAATGCGCTGCAGGAGATCCTCGATGAGACGGAACGGCGCAAATGGTTCCTCTTCGAGGTCATGCAGGGCGTGAAGAATACCAACTAATCAAGTGCGAAGGACCCACTGCCGTCGTGCGGTTGTGGGTCCGAAGCCTCGCGCAGGATCAGGCGACCTCCCGGGAAGAGGGAAGAAGAAGGCGATGTAAACCTGGGTCTTCCGTGATGGGCAAAGCGGCGCAACTGATCCTGCAGGCGGTCGTGCAGGGAGAAAGCGACCCGGTGCGGCTGGCCTCATTGGCGCTGGGACGGGTGCAGGCCAGCCAGCAGCAACTAGAGCGAGCCTTGACTGGCAAAGTGACGGCCCATCACCGCTTCCTGCTTGGCCAACCTCTGGCCCTGATCAAGCATCTGCATGAGGCGCTTCGACGGGTCACCGAGGAAATTGCCCATCGCTTTACTCCACCAGAGCCTCCTGCTGAGCAGGAACACCTCAGTGCGCCTCCCGACGCGCTGCTTTCCGACTCGCCTGAGGCGAC
>DASTKE010000443.1:0-3247 GCA_035716105.1 Ktedonobacteraceae bacterium
TTCCTACTGTCTATAAATAGTATATCTGGGAGAGATTACAGGGACTTTAAGAAATGGTAATATCTGGCTTAGAAATAGAGGCAGGCACATGGTGTAGCTCTTCTTTGGCGTTATCGCCGACTCTTCACTTGAGGAGTTTGAGCGTGCGGTACTCATCCATCCGCTGTTCTTGTTGGAAATGAAGTAACGGCCATGAATGGATGTAGGCGGCACATTTATGCCCGCACCGCCGATTTATCGGCCTGGCAAGCGCATCGACAAGCCATTGTGCCGATAAATCGGCGGTGCGGGCATAAATGCGCCGCCTACGACTGGGATCAACACTTCACGTTGTAATGATACTCGTATTCGTCAAGTACAGGCGAATGGTCACTGTTGCGTTGCTAAACTGGCCGAGCAGGCGATAGTGGCTGTCCAGCCAGTGCCGCGCTACCTGTGCCTTCTCCACCGATTGTTCGCCAGAAAGGCGGGCGGTGATGAAAAAGAGATGTGGATGCTTTGCCGCGTACGCGGCCAGCGCGTGTATGTCAACCGCCGCCTGATAATTTCCTAGACGATTGGTAATGTCGTAAGTAACCCAGCGAAAGGCACCGGGGGAATCACTGCTAAAGTGGGCAGGACTTTTGTAGAGGCGCAGGTAATACTCCGTGCTGACCTGGCAGCCCTGTGAGTTATCGTAGCAAACCATGCCATCGTTCTGCTGGTAATGCTGTACTACCCATTGCGTGGGTGTGCGCCAGTCCTCCACCTGGGCCGACTGGTAGTACAGAGGCACGTAGTGCAGGGCCAGCAGCAGCAAGCAGAACGTCAGCACCACCTTGACCAGCCGCCAGCGCAGTACCGCGATGCTCATGCCGACGAGCAGGAAAAGCGGCGGCACAATCGTCACCAGGTAGCGACTCGAAAACAGGTGCTCCGACTTCTGCGACACCACATAGCTGACCACCACTGGCACAATCAGCCAGCAGAGCAGCGCGAACCCCAGCGGCACGTAGCGGTACAGGCCAGATGGCTTGCTATGCTCATCCTGGCGAATCACCCCACTGAGCGGGCTTGACCAGTTCTGTCTCGACGCGATCAAAGCGGCCAGCAGCCCGAAGAGCACGCAAACGGTGATGATCCCCAGGAAAATTTTGCTATTTCCACTGATGGTCAGGAAGAGATAATAGACATCTACTGGTTTCGGAATGGGCAACCAATCCGTCTTTCCCCCAACTCGACTGGCAACCAGCATGGGAATGATCAGGATGCCCGTCATAACCATGCTGCCAATCAGAGGTCGCAGGCGCGCTCGTGCCTTTGCCTGCCAGGGACCTGGCAGGAAGAGCAATCCACCGGCAGCCAGCACCTGCACGAAAAAGATCAGCAAGCTGAACAGGTGAGCATAGACCGCCAGTATAGCAGTCACCACATAGCAGAACCACCATTTTTTCTGATGTGATGTTCCTGTGAGCGCCGCGAAGAGAGCATACCACGAGAGACAGAGCAGAAAAAGTTGGAGCGCATACGATCGTGTTTCCTGAGCATATACGAGTTGGAGATCATTGAGGACATAGAGGCCAGCAGCCGCAAAGCCGCCGGTGCGACCAAAGAAACGCCGCCCCAGCCAGAAAACGACGATGGCGCTGAGCACGGCAAAGATCACAGATGGCAAACGCACGATATCTTCGCTGTCAGGCAAGCTGAACAGCGCGGTGAAATGCAGCCAGTAATGCAGCAAGAAGTAATAGAGCGCCATATTTGGCTGTGCGCCAGTGACGATCTGCCAGATCACGCTTATTGATTGGCGCGCCCGCTCGACTGAAAGAATCTCGTCGAACCACAGGCCCGGTTCACCAAGCCGGTAGAGGTCCAACCCAAGCGCCACCACACCAATCACACCACATAGCACCCAATCGTTGCATATACGCGAAAGTACCGATGGTACTCGCTGGAAGAGAGCGAGAGCCAGGAAGCGCTTGCTCTCCTCGACAGGCGACTGTGCGCCCATCACTTCCTCAATGGGTGATATACTACCCTTTGCCTGGGCCATTATGTAACTTCCCCCTGTGAAGTCTGTTTGACCCGGCGACCTGTTAGCTGTCGTGACTGGGGTGGCTCAGCTTACTTTGCTCGCTCTTCGCGCCGCCATTTGCGGGCAAAGATGAACATTTCCCGGAATGCTCGCGCAATCACCGCTAGCTTCGCCCCCGTCGCCCGCCCACCTTTACGCGGCAGATGATGCACACCTTGCTGCGTGTAGGTGTAGCCCGCACGGGTAAACTTATAGAGGATCTCCGTATTGATCATCGCCCCGCGAGTCTCCAACGGGTGTTCGCGGAAAAAACTGGCGCGATAGAGCTTGAACGCGCAATCTACGTCGCGCACGTGCAGCCCAAATACGAGCCGCACCAGCATCTTCCAACCCCAGGCATTGAGCTTGCGCACCCATGTATCCTGGCGATGCATACGGTATCCTAACACGGCGTCATATTCTTCAATGAGGGGAAAGAAGCGTTCCAGGTCGCGAATATCAAACTGCCCATCGGAGTCCATGAAGAAGGCCAGATCATTGTTCGCGGCAATCGCCTCGAAACCACTCACCAGAGCGGCACCATAGCCCTGGTTTACCGCGTGGTTCAGCAAGTGTACCCGCCCATCACGTGCGGCAAGCTCCTCCACTATCACCCTGGTGTTGTCCTTGCTTCCATCGTTGACAACAATCACCTCAAAATCCAGTCCCCATTCCTCCAGGGCATCAATGACGTTCTGGATTGTGCCAGCAATCGCCGTCTCTTCATCATGGGCAGGCAAAATGACCGATAGCCGGTGCGTGGTGTTGATCTTGCCCTCGTCTCTCCTTGATACTGACCGCGTTGTCTCCGATACTGCTTGCTCCGTATCTCCTGTATCTTGAGATACCCCATTGAAGAATACACCAACATTATTCATGATAGCAATGCCCCATTCGTTTCGCACTTGCTATTGCACCTCATGCTTCATGCCCGTTTTGCTCTCAAGGACTCCCGGCATGGACACAAAGTACGAACAACAGCCAACACTAGAGTATTCGCGCTACAGTTACATGGTGAACAAGGCTACTACAGGCGCATACAGCATATTGTATAATACTGCATGATAACACATCCATGATAGTCCTCGTCCATGTTTCCACGACGCAATGGGACGCGATAGGACGCAACAAAGCTCAGGGGCAAAAGCGGGTTTTCTTGCGAAAGAAAAACACTGCTATCGGCAAATAAAACGC
>DASTKE010000444.1:0-2361 GCA_035716105.1 Ktedonobacteraceae bacterium
GCCGCGAAACTGGTTGCTGTTGCCGACGAAGGTGGCGGCAAAGAGCGATTGCGGGCTGCTGTAAATCTCCTCCGGTGGCCCTAGCTGCTCGATGTGGCCATGAGCCATGACTGCTATACGGTCGGAGATTGCCAGCGCCTCCTCCTGATCGTGGGTGACGTAGATAGCCGTCATCTTGAGCTGCTGCTGGATGCGGCGAATCTCGTTGCGCAGCGAGACGCGCACTTTGGCGTCGAGCGCGGAAAGCGGCTCGTCGAGCAACAGCACTTTGGGCTGCACCGCCAGCGCCCGTGCCAGGGCCACGCGCTGCTGCTGACCGCCGGAAAGCTGGTGTGGGTAGTTGCGTCCCTTATCGCTCAAACCCACCAGTTCGAGCAGTTCGGACACGCGGCGCTCGCTCGCATCTTTAGGGGTGTGTTTGATGGTCAGGCCGAAGGCGATATTCTGGGCCGCGGTCATGTGTGGGAAGAGGGCGTAGGATTGGAAAACCATGCCCATTGGACGCTTGCTGGCAGAGCGATTGGTGATATCATCGCCATCGAGCAGGATGTTTCCTGACGAGGGCGTCTCAAAGCCAGCGACCATGCGCAGGATGGTCGTTTTGCCGCAGCCGCTGGGGCCAAGCAGCGTCAGGAATTCGCCCTGCTCCACTGCCAGCGTGATATCGTCAACGGCAGTAGCCTGCCCGAAGCGTTTGATAACGTTCTCTAATTCAAGAAATGCCACGATAAGCTCCTTTTATTTCACCGCTGCGACTTCGACTGCTCCGCGCTTTGGCCCAACTGCCACGCGGCGCACAATCAGGATGATGGCCAGGACACAGATCAGCGTCAAGACAAAGCTGAGGACGGAGAGCGAGGCCGCTTTGTACGGGTTGCTCTGCCCCGTCTCATCCAGGTAAATTGGGAAGGTGTAGAGACCGAAAAGGCTGGCAATGGTAAATTCGCCCATGGCGGTCGAGAAGGTCAGCAGGGCCGCGCTGATCACGCCGGGCGCGATATTGGGCAGGATGACCGTAAGAAAAGTTCGCCACCAGCCGCTGCCCAGACTGTATGCCGCCTCGGTCAGCACCCGCGTGTTGATGGCGCGCAGGCTGTTATCAATCGGGCGATAGACGAAGGGCAAGGAAATAATGACGTAAGCGCAGACGAGAAGCTGCGGCGTATTTACGAGGTTGAAGGGGTCGTTGCTCAGCAGCGGCACCAGGCCGAGCGAGGTTACATTGATGATCGGATTGGATGAGCCATAGACCTCGACGAGGCCCAGCGAGAGCAACACGGCAGGTACGGCGAATGGGATCAGCGACAAAATATCCATCAGGGGACGAATATTGGGCAGACGCATTTGCACCCAGTAGGCGGTTGGAGTGATCAGCGCGATAGAGAGAATCGTCGCTGACAAGGCCAGCGACAGCGAAAGCAGCAGCGTCGACGAAAAGTCGTGATCGCTGAGTATCTGTTCGTAGGTGGTGAAGCTGATGCCTCCCTTGCCGGCGGAGAGGCCAAAAAATAGTGTGACAACCAGGGGGATGATCAGGTAAAGAATAACCAGCGTGAGAAAGACTTTGTCCAGCGAGGCTCCAATGCCCTGACCGGGGCGTCTCGCCTGATCTTTTGGTAATGCAACACTCATGATTTACCTCGCAGTCCAGGTGTTGGCGCGGCGCACCATCGCGGTATACAGGGAGACGGCAATGAGCAGGACAACGATCATGCCTACCGCCAGCGCATTGCCCAGTCCGACATCCATACCAACATTGCCCGCTACGACGAAACCAATCAGGATCGGAACAAGGTTAATGGCTCCCTGTGCCAGCGCGACGGCAGTGGCATAGGCTCCAAAGGCATTGGCGAATAGCAGCATGGTTGCGGCAATGAGCGAAGGCAGCAGGATGGGCAGTGCGACGCGCCGCCAGTAGGTGAAGCTAGAGGCACCCAGATTGGTTGCAGCCTCGCGCCACTCTGGACGCAGAGCGTTGAGCGCGGGTACCATCACCAGCACCATCAGCGGAAGTTGGAAATAGGTGTAGACAAGCACCAGGCCACCGAAGGTGTAGAGATTGAAGCCTATGCCGTAGAGGTCGATATGGAGCCAGTTGTGCAGGGCGAGCGTCACAAAGCCGTTGACGCCCAGCGTGGCGACAAAAGCGAACGCCAGGGGAACACCCGCAAAGTTCGCGGCTATGCTGGAAAAGCCCACAATGAAATTGTGTAACCAGCCCGTACGCAGATTATAGACGCCATAAGCAGCTAAGAAGCCGAAGAATGCACCAAGCAAGGCTGTTACCAGAGATATGGAAATACTGGTTTGATATGCATGGAGATTCTGCGTCTGTGAAAGCATACGCTGGTAGTTGTTCAG
>DASTKE010000445.1:0-9324 GCA_035716105.1 Ktedonobacteraceae bacterium
ATCCAGGGGTGGAAACAGCATCTTGTAGGGGCGATGCCTTGTGCTCGCCCGCGTTGGCTAAAGGGCGCGGACGAGCACAAGGCATCGCCCCTACACAGTTCTTCTGCTCGCACAGGAGGGGTTGCAATGGGTGTTACAATAAGGCCAAAAGCGCAGATAAACCCAATCGGAAAGAGGAAGAGGCATGCCACGAGATGAACGTAAACATCAGAAAGCCCTGATGAAAAAGCGCAGCAAACAAAAAGCTGTGGCAAGCCACAGATCGCAACAGCAAGACTTCGCGTCCCTATCCGGCCAGACCATTATTCGCCGCTCTCGCGCCTTCCCCGTCTTTGAGTGTTGGATCAGCGACAATTGGGACAAGGATGACCTGGGATTGGTCGAGATTCTTCTATCGCGCCAGCAACCGGATGGTGATATCTGTTTTGGGACATACCTTATAGATAAGTACTGCCTGGGACTCAAGTCGACCTTTGCCAATGCAGGTTTTTCGCTTAGCCGCTATCAGAACGATGTCCTGGGCAGGGTCTTCCACAGAACAAAACCTGTAGAGTGTCCGCTTGAACTGGCGCACCAGATGATCTATGGCGCTATTGACTACGCGGGGCAATTTGGCTTCGAGCCGGATAAAGACTTTGCGCTCTCACAACATCTCCTTCTTCCACGCGGTGAACTGGCAGAGCCGTATCATTTAACGTTCGGCAGAAACGGCAAGCCCTTTTTTATCGCAGGGCCATATGATAACGCTGAGCGGATCATCAATCGGCTAGAAAAGACCGCTGGCCGTGGCAACTATGACTTCGTATCACCGCTTGGTGACTTCGACGCGTTTGATGATGATGATGATTTTGAGATGTAGCCGATAAGGGCATCCCAACACAGACCGGCTTCAGGAGCGCAAGTGCAGCGACCATTCTATAGATTGAGATTGATAGACCGCCTGGCGTATGGATTAGCCATGCTCTTCGCGCTCGACCGGCTCCTGAAGCTGCTTGCCGTCACACGCTTTTTTCGCCGCCCTCGACCACCCGCACCGCTCTTCTGGCCAACGGTGACGCTGCTCCAGCCCATCACGCGAGGTGCGCATAACCTGCCAGAAGCCTTGAGGGCGCGAGCACAGCTTGATTATCCCACCGCAATACAGCACCTGCTGATCTGCGATGCTCACGACGCCCGATCCCAGGCCATCGTCTCCTCACACCTGGTAGCGTTTCCAGAGATGCAGGCCGAGATGATTCTGGTTCAGCCGGAAAGCGATGCAGAGGGGGCAATAGCCAGGAAGTTGAGCAAGCTGCAGGCGGCATTGCCACAGGCCACGGGTGAAGTACTTTGCTTCATCGATGACGATGTGGCATTGCGTCCCGATGCGCTGCGCGTCCTGGTGCCATATCTCTTTCAGCCATGTGTGGGTGTAGCCTTCGGGCTACCCTGCTTCACCAACTGGCAAACTCTGTGGTCAAGCCTGATAAGCAGCTTCATTAACGCGCACATGCTGCTCAGCTTTGTCTCGCTGACCTTCCTCACCGCTCCCATTCGTATCAACGGACATATTTTTGCCTTCCGGCGCGAGGTATTCCAGCATATAGGCGGCTTGAACGGCCTGGAACAGCAGATCGACGACGAGTTCGCCATTCCCCAGAAACTGCGAGCCTATCACCTGCGAGCGATGCAAACCCCGCTCATCTACGATATCGATAACGCGCTGGACTCTGCGCGGGCCTACTTCACACAATTCAAACGCTGGTTTGTTATGCCGCGTCAGGCCATGATGCCCTCACTGACAACCCGGCAAAAACTGGTGGCAGGCATAATCAGCGCCAGCCTACCCCTGCCGAGCATCATAGCGCTGCTCGCGCTGTATGCGCGTCGCCGTTCCGCGTTTCTTGCGCTCGGCAGCAGCCTGGCGCTTTTTGCAATCGTGTATGCGCTCTGCGAGCAGCACTACTTGCAACGCCGCACACCCGCACGGCGCTGGCTGCTATTGCCGGTGGTAGCACTCTGGACACCCTTGCACATCATCTGGACGATGCTGTCCGGCAACGAGGTTGAATGGCGCGGACAGAAGCTCCGCTTGCACCGCGATGGCACGGCAGAGTCGCTGGACTAGAGAGCGAGGCGCTAACCATCAATGAACATTACCATCATAGCACTGGGTTCGCGAGGCGACGTTCAGCCGCATATCGCCCTGGGAGTAGGGCTACGGGCTGCTGGTCACACAGTCAAAGTGGTCACACACGAACTGTTTGCGCCGCTCATTCGCCGCCTCGGACTGGACTTTTCCCCGGTACAGGTCGATCCTCGTGCGATAGTTGAGGGCGAGACGGGACAAAACTGGCTGCGCAGTGGCGGCAATTCGCTCCAGTTCTTCCAACGCTTCTCCCGCATCGCCGGGCCGCTGATCCAGCAGGCCATGCTCGATTGCTGGCACGCCTGTCAGGGAACGGATGCCATCATCATCTCTCCGCTTGCCATCTGCGTCGCCTCGTCTGTCGCCGAAAAGCTGGCTGTCCCGCTCTGGATTGGGGCCGGTCAACCGCTGACAGCCACCGGAGCCTTCGCCATTCCCTTTTTCCCCGACGCACCGCACTGGCTTCCCATCCGGCAAACCTATTCCCGCCTGACCTACACCCTCTCAGCTCGCCTCTTCTGGCGCTTGCTCTCCACACCCATCAACCACGCCCGGCGAGCAATCCTGAACTTACCACCCCTTTCTATTAACTGGCTATATGAAAACCTGCAACAGCAGCGATTGCCCATGCTGTACTACTATAGCCCCTCCGTCTTGCCTCAACCGCCCGATTGGGGCAAGATGTACCATGTCACCGGGTACTGGTTTCTGGATGGTGATGCCGACTGGCAACCACCGGCGGAATTGCTCGATTTCCTGGCTGCTGGTCCGCCACCCGTCTACGTTGGCTTCGGCAGCATGAACACGCGCCGGGCCGAGGTCATGACAGACATGGTATTACAGGCGCTGGCACGCACGAAGCAGCGCGGCATCCTGCTCACCGGCTGGGGCGGCGTCAGCAGTGCGGATTTGCCTGACGAGGTCTTCAAGATCGATTTCGCGCCGCACGACTGGCTGTTTCCGCGCATGGCTGCGATTGTCCAGCATGGTGGGGCCGGAACGATGGCCGCGAGCTTGCGTGCGGGTGTGCCTTCCGTAGTGGTTCCCTTCTTCGGCGACCAACCCTTCTGGGGCAGGCGTTTCTATGCGCTTGGCCTCACTCCGCGGCCTATCTCACAAAAGCGGCTGACAACGGAGCGGCTGGCAAACGCTCTTCACATCGCCACCAGCGATACCGCATTGCGAGAGCGCGTCACAGCTTTCAGTACACGCATCCAATCTGAAAACGGCGTAGAACGAGCCGTTGACATATTACAACGGCACTTGCTCAAAAGGAGCCTCTCACTATGAAGCAAGTCAAAAACAAGGTATTTGCCTATATCACGCATTCCAATCACCTGCTTGTTTTCACGCATCCACACGTACCAGAGGCGGGAATACAGGTTCCCGCCGGAACGGTTGAAGCCGGTGAGCAGCCCGAAGAGGCCGTGATGAGAGAGGCGTTTGAAGAAACCGGGTTGACCGAACTCACGCTGGATTGCTTTCTGGGTACGCAGGAGCGCGACCTGTCCGATTTCGGCCTGGATGAGATTCATCATCGCCGCTTCTATCACCTGCGCTGTTCCGGCAACGCCCCTGCTACCTGGCAACACGAAGAGCGTTTCCCCTCCGACGACGCGCAACACGTACCGATTCTCTTCGAGTTCTTCTGGGTACAGTTGCCCGATGGCGTTCCTCCATTGATCGCCGATCATGGCGTGATGCTCCCGAAGTTGTTTGAAATGCTCTCCCTGTCTGGAGAATCCCCGCCTTTGCAAGAGGACCTATAAGAGCAAATTTCCCTCTTGACGTGCATGTAATTTCTGGTTATTATCTAAGTAAGTAGTTAGTTAGGTGACTGCTATAAAATCAGAAAAGAGGTAAGAGCTGTATGTCTGAACCTGAAAGCAAACGAGGACGAGTACGTGATGCGGAGAAAACACGCCAGGCAATTCTGGACGCGGCAGAAGCAGATTTCGCCGAGCATGGGTTCGCTGGAGCACGAATTGATGCCATCGCGAGAGCATCGGGTTACAACCAGAGCCTGCTCTTTCAGTACTTTGGCGATAAGCTTGGCCTCTATGCTGAAGTACTCAGGCGAATTGACAGGCAATCGAGTGAGCTGCAGGCACAACTAATTGAGCCATTGCTTGAGGATGAAACCATTGCCTCTGATGCTCACAGATTCAGAGCATTCCTCACAACCGCGCTTGGAGCTTTTTTTGACTATATGATAGAGCATCCACACATCATGCGCATGATCATCTGGGAACATGCCAATGGCTGGCAGACCTTCGCAAAGATCGCCTCACAATTTGAGACGAAAGATATTGAGCAACTTGAGTCAGTCTTCTCCAGAGCACGCAGAGCCGGGTTGCTCCGCTCTGATTTCGATCCCGTCGTATTGCTTTTGCTGGCAGAGCAGATATGCTGGCTCTATCCTACCTCGCTTCCCTATTACCAGATGTTTCTCCCGGAGAGGGGTATCTCCTCTGCCATAGCACTCGCAAGCGCACGGGAGCACATCATTGCATTTATCGTGGCCGGAATACTCGTCGATCTCCCGGCGACGAAGGAGACACAACACTGAACAGGAAACACGGTCGTGATCTGGTTCAAGCAGAGATTCCAACGTACTTACAGGAGGAAAACTACTATGAACGAACAGCATGTCGTCAAAAAATCAATGCAGCCTGTGAATCAGGGTCGCCACTGGGATATCATCATTATTGCAGTGTTTACGATTCTCGCGGGCTTAGCAGAGGTGGTGACGGGCTTCACGCACAACTTCTTCGGCATCACCACATCCAGCGCCAACATCTTCACCTACTCATCGGTTGTGATTGGCGTTTTTTATGCAGCATCCGGGTTCCTCATCCTGACTATGAAGAAATGGGCAGCGGCGCTTGCCATAGTGCTGCTCAGTGCTGACATTATTGGACGTGTCGTTCTCGTCTTGACCGGCCTTTATCCCACCAATTCTCTCAAAAACACCCTTTCCATCATTGCTGGCACAATCATCGTAGCCATCGTTGTTCTCTACATTGGATTGAAGAGGAAATCTTTCAGGTGAGGTGCTGGCGAAACAAATGTTTTTGAGATTTCTTACAGGATTTCACTCTCTACCATTCAGTCATCTTTCAAGCGCCTCATAACCTGCACGCGCCGACGTTTCACTCCCGGCTTGAGAAGTGGTAATCCCTGCTCGATCCGCATTGTAGCCGGGCAGCAGGCGTATTGCGCGATGGTGGCGTTGACGCTGGTGAGAACAGCCTGCGATACTTCCGCAAACGATGCGCCCGGCACAATGGAGAGATAGATATGCAGGTGGCCGCGACGTTCCTGCACAACCTGGTAATCGGTGATATCGGGGCTTGCCAGCAAGATCATGCGGCGGATGGTATCGGGGAAGAATGGGCGCGTACCTCCTGTGAGCAACTCGAAAGTGTACACATCGTCACAGCGGCCCTCGATGGCGCGAATGACGCGGAAGGGCGAGCCACAGCTACACAGCTCCGGCTCGATCTGAAGCACATCATTGAGGCGATAGCGGATAATGGGCTGCGTGCGCCGCCACAGGTCTGTTACGATGGGCTGAACGCGCTGTATGGGCTGCCCATTTCTTCCACTACTTCCATTGGAGCCATTACTACCACTGCTGTCATCGCTATCATCGCTGCCGGACAAGGGTTCGAGTTGCAGCACGACGAGGTCTTCCTGGATGTGCAGCGAATTGTGCTCGCAGCTTACCGCCAACAGACCCTCGGTACACTGGTAAATCTGCTGGACGGGCGCGTTGAACGCGACCTCGATTTGCTGGCGATCCTGCGGTTCCAACACTTCGGCAACAGAGATCAGGCGTTCGGGCAGGATGTGCAAGCGATGAGCGAGAAGTTCCTGGGCGAGAAAGCCGAGCATGGATGGCGGAGCGACGACGATGTACGGCTGAAAGGTGTTGAGCGAGGAGACAACTTCGGTGAGGGGCAACATGAGGTCGAAGTAGCGAAACTGGATCAGGCTGCTGCCCACCTGTTCGTAGAGGTTGCTGTTCGAGCGCAGGAAGAAGGCGACGCGCAAGCGCTTGCGCGGCAACTGGTGCAGCGTGCGTGCAAGGATTGTTCCGGCCCAACCAGCCTGCTCCCAGGCATCGGCGACGAACAGGCCGCGATGCCCCGATGTACCCGATGAAAGACCAATTGTCAAACCATTCAGTGTGGGTTGGAAGTCGCGGCTCCGCTCGGCCTCTAACGCAATCTCCATCGCCACATCGCGCTGGATGCCGCGAGTGTTGAAGGTATCGAAATGCTCCATCATCACCTGCTTATCCACCGTTGGCAAGACGCGCCAATCTCGCGGAGTAAAGCCCGCCCAGTGAGCACGATAGAAAGGCGAGTGCTGTATGGCATAGGCCACCATCTGCTGGGCGCGTTTCTCCTGGTAGCGTTCGAGAGCGCCACCTCGCAGGCGTTTCCAGCGCCTGCGCGCCTGCACAAAGTGCCTGGCAATTGCCAGTTTATTCATCATCTGCATCATATCCCTCGACTTCCTCCGCGAAGGCTTCTGGACAATGGCTCGGCACGATGATTACGTCAGGGTTCGACGTGGCAAAGACGTGCAGCTTCTCAATCGTCGTCTGCACGGCACAGGGGTCATCCACGATCAGGTGAGTGAGACGAGAGGGTGGGCGGCGTTCGCGTATAGAGCGGCGCAGCCAGCAACCATCGGCGGCGAAGAGGATGCGGCCTCGCTGTGTGTGGACCAGCAAACCCATCTGCCCGCGAGCATGACCGGGAAGAGCAACCAGTACCAGCGAGCCATCACCGAAAAGATCATGCGTCGGGCCAGGAGCCGAAACTGGTGAACTCTCAAAAGCTGGCAGCAATGTAGCGCGTGCCGCGAAATCAGCGGGCAGCAGCGCGGGTATGAAGGCGCGGCGCAGCGCACCAAAGCCCTCCCGTGCGGCGATATCGTCATATGCCGCCTGAGTTGCGATGAACTCAGCAGCGGGAAAATCGCATAGGCCAGCGATGTGGTCGGCATGGAAATGGGAGATGAGCACGCGGCGAATATCTTTTGCCGCCAACCCCCGGCGCTGCAATTGCGCAATCACAGCAAGCTCTGGGCGCAAGCGCAGGGGCGTGGCATAGCGATACAGGCGAAACGGCAAGCGGCGCGTGACCTCAAGCATACGGGGCGCGTAGCCGGTATCCCACAGCAGCCAGCCATGCTCAGGATGATGCAGCAGTGCGACCAGCGAGTGACAGGCAATACGCCGGTGCTGCCCCCCTTGCAAGACATGATCCTCCCATGCGAGACAATAGCCGGTATCGAGGATAGAGCACTGGACAGTCGGCGTATTTTGCCTCATACATTGATCCCCTTTGCCCTTTTTGCTTCCTGTGCCTCTTCAGTCTCTAAAGCTGTCAGCGTGCGCTCTGTCCCCTCAGCAATAGAGATGGGCGGCGTGTAGAGCAGGTCGCGCCGGGCGGCGCTGATATCATAGGTTTGTGTGCGCGCCAGGATCGCCGCCGAGTAGCGCGTCATCAATGGCTCCTTTCCGGTCAGCGCGGCTCGCATCTCCATCATGGAGGCAGCAGCCAGGGCTACGGATAAGGGTATCTTGCGCAGGCGCGTCGAGAGGTTGAGCCGTTCCAGTACCGTGCGAACGATATCCCATAATGGCACATGCTCATCGTTGGTGATCGTGTATGTCTTGCCAATGGCAGCCGGGGCATCGCAGGTCAGTAAAAGGGCGTGGACAACATTCTCCACGTAGGTCAGGTCGACCAGATTGCGTCCATCGCCAATCTGCGGTAAGCGATTCTGGCGAGCGGCTGCGATGAGTCTGGGCAGCAGCGCCTGATCCCCCGGTCCAAAGATGGCTTTGGGGCGTAGGATCACCGTTTCCAGCCCCCTTGACCTGGCGGCATTGACGCGATCCTCGCCCAGTTTCTTGGTCAGTGAGTAGATCGAGGCAAAGTGGCGTGGATAGGGAACGTCCTCGATGGCAAGCTGCTGGTCGCGCCCATCGAAGACTACACTCGGTGAAGAGACATAAATCAGTCGACGCACACTGTGTTCCAGGCAACCGGTCAGCACCGCCTCGGTACCACCAACATTGATCGCATAAAAATCCGAGCGTTGGCCCCAGGGAGCCGAGAGCGCGCCCACATGGTAGACAACTTCCATCCCGGCACACGCGGCACTCACAGCAGCCCTATTCCGCAGATCAACAGCGACAGGCACCGCGCCCCGTTCTACCAGTACTTTCACAGGCGCAAAGCTACGTCCCAGCAGATGCGTCTGATGTCCCTGTTTCATCAGAGCCACAGCCAGATGCCTGCCCAGGAATCCCGTGCCGCCAGTGACAAGAACACGCATAGCTATTCCCTTCCACATGTAAAACGTTTGGCTGCAAACTCCATCAAAATGTCAGAGCAACAGCACCCAGTGTGAGACCCGCGCCGGTGCCAACGAGAAGTAGCCGGTCGCCGCGCTGGATACGCCCACTGTAAACGGCTTCCGCCAGCGCGAGGGGAATGGAGGCGGAGATGCAGTTGCCGCGCCGGGCGATGTTGAGAATGACCTGCTCGCTGCTGAAGCCCAGGCGGCGAGAGAGTTGTTCGAGCGCGTGGCGGCTTGCCTGGTGCGGCACAACTGCATCGATCTGGTCGCGCTCCCAGTCGAGCGTGGAGAAGAAGCGCTCCAGGAAGGGCTCCATCAACACGGCAGCCTGCCTGAAAATGGCGGGGCCGCGCATCTGAAACATGTTCATCTCCGGCGTCGTCTCCGGGTCGTTGGGGTGATGGAAGGCACCACCGCCGATAATTTGCGTGAGATCAGCGCTGCTGCTGTAGGTCTCGAAGAGCGCGTGGCATATCGCGCTGCCCTCGCCTGGCTGACTGCGCGTGACTATGGCAGCGGCAGCGGCATCGCCGAACAGTACGGCGCTCTCGCGCTCGGTTGGATTCAAGGAGCAGGAAGCAATTTCGCTGCTGCATATCAAGACATTGTGATACACACCTGCCGCAATAAGGTGCGAGGCGGTGTGAAGGGCAAAGAGGAAGCTCAAACAAGTGGCGTTCACATCGAAGCAGGCGCTTATGCCTTCCGGCGCTCGCAGTTCGCGCTGTAAAAACGCCGCCGTACAGGGAATGGCCTGATGCGGTGTTGTCGAGGCGCAGATAATGGCATCGAGGTCGCTGACATGCAACCTG
>DASTKE010000446.1:0-2084 GCA_035716105.1 Ktedonobacteraceae bacterium
GATGCCTTGTGCTCGCCCGCGTCCTTCCTGTCGTGGACGCGGGCGAGCACAAGGCATCGCCCCTACGGACTTCCCCCTCAAGGACGAGACCAAACAGAACAGGAGTATTGAGAGGTTACATCTTCAGGGCGTCAGGTGCGGACGTATGGCGTGATAGCGTGCAAGGAAAGCATTAGGGTCTAACCGCTTATAGTTGCCTTTGCCCATCTGAACTGCTACCTCCTGTGCAGCACGGTCCATTTCGGGAAGCATAATAATCTGTTGTTGGAGAAGCAGAGCTACATCCTGTAGATCACGGGTATTGCCGCGATCAATTTTGGAAAGCGCAATGCTATAGAAATCGAAGTAGAAGACATCAATATTGCCATAACGTCCGACATAGCGCGACAGGCTTTGCCAGTTGCTCGGAAGAGGAATGAAATCACCGGGGGAAGCAAATTCGACATTGATGTTGAGCTGCTGTTTGAACTGGTTAATGGTCTGGTACATATCTCCACCGGCAACTTCGAGATCGATAGCTTGTGTAGTCGCGGAGGGGCTGGGACGCACTCCTGCATGAATGAGCGCGGCTCCGCCAACCAGATACAGCCTGCCTTGCTGGCGAAAATGGCGTCCCAATTCGGTCAGGAAACGCTCAACGGTCTGGCGATCTACATTTGGGCGCATACTCATATCTAATTCCTTTTCCGCTGAATCCTCAGAACAGCGAGCATCTTGAAGAGTTTTCAGGAGTGAGAACGCTGGTACCGGACGATGCTTTGCCTCTTCCTGGAGGAGCAGGTGATGAATCTGATTCTGCCAGTCTCCAGTAAACGTCAGGGGCAAGCCAGAGCGAGTTTGCTCTCGTTCTTCAAGGGCAAGTAACCCCCATTGCCCGGAGAACGCCTCCGGGTGGGGCAACCGCCGCACACGCCAGAGAGAAGCGAACGACTCTTCGGGAAACGCTGGTGGATGCCCCAGAGCAAGTGTTAGCCGGTACCACCAGAAACGCTGCAGGTAGAGTGTTGCCAGCGTCAGGACAGCGAGCGTCTCTCTCTCCTGGGGCGATCCCAGTTGAAGCGCGGTTTGTACCGCCTCTGCTAATTCCGGGTGCAGGAGCAAAAGCGAGATAGTAGCATCGCGGACACGACTATTGTAGCAACGAGCCAGACGCAGCAGAAGCGATGGTGCGCTTGCATCATCTGCCGGTAATTCTTCTGGAGGCAAGGTGGACAGCCCACCGGTCAGATACGAAACTCCCCAGATACGCAAGAGTGTAATCAGTCTCGCCTCCTCGACCATACTTGATGGAGAAGGAGGCGAAACAGCTGCTAGATGGTATTCATTATGCACAGGTTGCATATCTCTCTGGAAGCCCATACCTCTTGTCCTAACTGTACTGCCCTATACCACTGCAATCATCACTGCCAGTACATTGCATTATGATATCATATCTTTTCCAACTTAATCATACTCCTCCGGACGAATCTCAACGTATTTGCGGAACCAGTCGAGCATACATTCCCAGCGGTCGTAGAACTGGCCGGGCTTGCTGGTGCCACCGTGCCAGGAGGCGGGGGCGCGCACGAACTCGACGGGAACCTTGCCCATCATTTTCAGGCGCATGTAGAACTGCTCCGTCTGCTCGATGGGGCAGCGCAGGTCGCCTTCAGGGTGAATGAAGCGCGTGGGCGTGGTGACATTGGCGGCATGATTCACGGGCGAGCGGTCGCGGTAGTAGGCTTCGCGTTCCGGGTCCCAGGGATAGCCCTTCGACTGCTCGACGAGCCAGAAGCCGATATCCGAGGTGCCGACGAAGGTGGACAAATTGGAGACGCCAGCCATAGGCACGGCGGCCTTGAAGCGGTCGGTGTGACCGATGATGAACATGGACATGTAGCCGCCGTAGCTGTAGCCTGTGACCAGCAAGCGCTCCGGGTCGGCGATGCCGCGAGCAATGCATTCATCAACGCCGAGCATGATATCCTGGTAATCCCAGCCACCCCAGTCACCGGCCACCTCACGCATGAACTCCTGCCCGCTGCCCGTGCTGCCATGCGGATTGCAGTAGAAGACCGCGTAGCCCATGCTGGCAAGATACTGGA
>DASTKE010000447.1:0-5785 GCA_035716105.1 Ktedonobacteraceae bacterium
CTTCGCCGCGCTGCTTCGCGCTCACAAAGAGCAGGGCACGCACGGGACATGAGCTAACGATCTGGCCCTGGAAATGGCGCTGCACGTCAATGAAACGCTTTTGCCGATTATCCTTCGCCAGCGTTTGCATGAAGGTTGAGTCTCCCAGCAGGTCGCTGGCTCCATTGCGCACGCCGATATCCTCCGGGAAGGCGTAGAGCCTGACGAGGCCATCATCTTTCGCCAGGAACAGGACATCGTCGGCCAGCAGGTGCATACCTTCCTGCAAGCAGGAGAGGACGAGGGTGCTTTTCCCGCTGCCCGGCGAGCCGACCAGCAGCGCACCCGCCTGCTCATCAAGGGCAATCGCGCCCGCGTGGACGATTTCATAGCCATCGAGGCCGAGCATCGCGCCGAGGATCATATAGAAGACGAAGCGCATCAGAAACCACGCGGGCGTAGCTGGCAGGTCCGCGATAAAAATGCTGGCGTGTAGATCAACCTTGTCCATGACCGAGCAGAGGCGACCGGAGACACCCGGATATGCCTGGTACTCGCGGAAGCGCAGCGAGCCACGCTTCCAGCGTGCGCGTAAGGGTCCATCTACGCCGGTAATCTCCTCCCAGCTGATGTTATCCGGCTTGGCCTCCGCGGGAGCAGGCGGAAATGCTTCCCCTGGCCGCGTTGTGAAGAGATAGAGGGTCAAGGCGACGGGCCGGTGTAATCGTGTACCCGCCTGCCAGAGCAGCTCGAAGGGAATCTCCACTGGTAGCTCGGAGGGCTGCTCATAGGTGTATTCAGCCAGCAACTCCGCGTAGTAGAGAAAGTGACGAATCTGCCCGGTCAGTTCCTCGCAGTTCGTCACGATGCGTACCATGCGATGGTGCAATAAATACCACTGCTCGAAGAGTGGATCAGAAATATGGTTGAGGTAGGGTTGCGCCCGCTGGCGCTCAGCCGTGTACATACTCCGTTTTCCTCACAGATAAGAAGTTGGTATTATTAGTCTAAGCTGGACTGTCAAGTCCTTTCGCCGGTATACTCGTCCAGGCGATGCCCACGCCCATGAATGGTGCGCAGGAAACGCGGACGCCGTGGATTATCCTCAATTTTCTTGCGCGTCCGCTCCACCAGGGCATCCAGGCGATCATCATCCAGTTGCTTGAAATAGGGAGTGCCGTACACCTGCTGGATAGTGTGAGTACGCGGGCTAATCTCTCCATGGCATTTGGCCAATGCTTGCAAGAGCTTGCACTCGTGGACCGTGAGCGACT
Organism: Ktedonobacteraceae bacterium; assembly: GCA_035716105.1. GTDB lineage: Bacteria > Chloroflexota > Ktedonobacteria > Ktedonobacterales > Ktedonobacteraceae > CADDYT01. The sequence goes on from DASTKE010000447.1 coordinate 1,254, forward strand.
CCGGTCTCAATACACCGTCGACCCATACCTGCTGCCGCGCTACATCAAGCTGTAGACCATGCAAGAAAAGAACCTCCTTGAACTGTTTCACCGAGATCTTCCTGGACAAAGACCGTGTAAGCCCATTGCTTTCCGTTGTCTCACTGATCGGCTTACAGCTTGTATTATAGCAAAGAGTATACATCTCTCGCATCCTTGTCAATAGTGCCATTATAAATCATATCCATCTTTTGATATATCCTCAATCGCGAAATTATACGTGGGAACCGGCAAGTGTTCTTGCCGGTTCCCACGTATAATTTCGCGGATGGTACGCCTTTCAGACAAAGGGGCTAGTGCAGATCGGCTGATTGAACCTCTTTGAGACAGAGGTTCAGGCGTTCGGCCAGGATGTGAAGATTTTCGTTTTTACAGCTCATGTGAGTGCCGGGAAAAACAAAATCCTCCACCTCATGTGCTTCCGAGAGGGCGTGCCAGTCTATGCGCTCCGCAAATCCTTCGCTCGACCAGAACAGCGTCAGTTTCCCTGTATATGCCCCCGGAATATAGCCGCTTGATACCCAGCGGTAAATGCCAGACCATTGATAGCGGAGTTCGACCGGGAATGGCAGCAGTTTATCCAGCTTTAGCCATTGCGCCAGAGCTACCGCCCTGCGATTCCGCACCTGCTTGATCGCCTTCGGTGCTGTCTCCTGCACTTTACTGCGATAGGACGGAATGCGCAGGTACAGATAACGTAAAAACCAGTTGAGTTGAATATTCTGATTGATCCGCAGCATCTCCCCTACGTGATTGAAGGTCCGGTGCATCGGTCTATGCGACCGGTAGTCGGCGGGATCGATCAAAACCAGCAGATCAACGCGCTGTCCCGCCGCGTGGAGTTGCCGGGCCATTTCGTAGGCGAGCAGGCCGCCATTGCAGAAACCGCCGAGCAGGTATGGACCTTCCGGCTGTATGGCACGCAGCGTCTCAATATGGGCGGCGGCCATGTCCTCGAAGGAGATGGCAACCTGCGAGCGGTCGAACTCGTATGGTTCCAGCGCGTAAAAGGGCTGGTCGTCATCCAGGCTTTCCGCCAGCTTTAGACAATAGAAACCCCCACCATACCAATCGCCGTGCAGGAAGAAAAATGGTCGTTTGCCGGGTTTCCCGGCCTGTACCACCACCGCCTTTGCCCGCTCATTCCCCTGGACATCCTTCCGGGTCGCGTCCTCATCTTGCAGGATGACCTCGGCCAGATAGGCTATCGTCGCCCCGGCATAGAGGGTAGAAAGCGGGATGCGCTTGCCACACACCTGCTCGATCCTATCGACCATACGCGCCGCGAGCAGCGAATGACCGCCAAGCACGAAAAAGTCGTCATGAATGCCAATCGGGCTGGTCTCCAGCAAGTCTTCCCAGATGTCTACCAACTGCTGATGGATGGGCAACGTTGGCGCGGCAAAGCTTTCATCCTGCGTGCGTTTGATCTCTTCTGACGCTGGTAAAGCCTGGCGATCAACCTTTCCATTGGAGAGCAGCGGCAAATGGTCCAGAAATACGAATGCCTGGGGAATCATGAACGCTGGCAGTTGCTGTTTCAAGGATGCGCGCAACGCCTGGCTGTTTGCCGCGCTCTCTCCGGCCACGACCACATACGCCACGAGAGACTTCTCGCCCGGCGCGCTTTCTCGCACGTCGACGACTGCTTCGCGCACACCGGGTTGATGACTGAGCGCCTCTTCAATCTCTCCCAGCTCGACGCGGAAACCACGAATCTTGACCTGCTGGTCGAGCCGACCCACAAACTCGATGTTGCCATCGGCCCGGTAGCGAGCCAGGTCGCCTGTTTTGTAGAGCCTGGCCCCCGGTTCCGAGCCAAACGGGTCAGCAATGAAGCGTTCAGCAGTCAATTCGGGTCGATTGAGATAGCCGCGAGCCAGCAATGGCCCACCAATATGGAGTTCACCCGGAATCCCCACTGGCACAGGATTGCCCGTGCGGTCCAGGATATACATCGTGCGGTTCGCGAGTGGGCGACCGATAGGCACCGACTCCCAGGTGCGAACTGGTTCACCCTCGCGGGAAACCTCAAAGAGAGAGGCAGTGATCGTCGTTTCGGTCGGGCCGTAGGCATTCAGCAACCGGGTGGAACGCAGAGGCGTTTGCCGCCACAATTGCAGCGCTTCGGACAGCAGCCGATCTCCTCCGATAATAACCAGCCGCAGTTGAGAATCTTCCAGGCGCTGGGGTGTGCGCGCCCACTCCTGCAAGACATGGTGCCAGTAAGCGGGAGGCAGATTCATCACGGTCAGTCCGAGCGCTTTGACCTGCTTGAGCAGGGTTTCGGGCGACCAGACCTCCGGCCCGCGCACCACTAGCTGCGCTCCCGCGATCAAAGCCGACAGCATTTGTTCTACAGAGGCATCAAACGTGAAGGTGCCGAACTGCAAAACGCGGTCTCGCGGCTGTAACGCATAGACCTGGGCGACATTCAAGCAGTGGGCCGCGATGGCCTGATGCGGTATCTGCACACCCTTCGGTTGCCCGGTTGAACCGGAGGTATAGATGACATAGGCAATGTGCTCGCCCTGCACCGCGCTCTGCGGGTTGCCCTCGCTCTGCTGGCTCAACAATGACTCGTCGCTATCCAGGCAAAGCACCTGCCCCTGGTACGCTGGAAGCCGGTTCAGCAAGCGTTGCTGCGTCAGGAGCAATGGCATCCGCGTATCAGCCAGCAAGAAGGCCAACCGCTGCTCTGGATATTCCGGGTCCAACGGCACATAGACACCGCCAGCCTTCAGAATGCCAAGCAGGCCAACAACCATCTCCATTGAACGCTCGACACACAGCCCGACCATCACTTCCGGCCCCACGCCTCGCTCTTGCAAGGTGTGTGCCAGCCGGTTTGCCAGCCGGTTGAGTTCACCATAGGTCATATGCTCGTCTTCAAAGATCACTGCGACAGCATCGGGGTCGCGCTCTACCTGCTGCTCAAACAGGGTATGGACGCGGGAAGTCGGAGGCAAGGATGTTTGTATCTTATTCCACTCAAGCAGCAACTGGCGGCGTTCCTGCTCCGTCAACATAGCAAGCTGTGAAAGACGCTGCTCAGGCTGGCTCACAATGCTTTCCAGCAAGGTTTGCCAGTGACCTGCCATACGGGCAATGGTCTCCTCGTCAAAGAGGTCGGTGCTGTACTCAAAACAGCAAAGGAAGCCCTCTGGTCGATCTTCAAGGATGAGCGAGAGATCAAATTTAGCGACGCCGGGATCGATATCCAGATGCGTCAGCGTCCAGCCGGATAGGTGGGCAGGCGGCGCGGGTTCGAGCATGAAAAGCATCTGAAAAAGAGGGTTCTGTCCTCTTTCTCGCCCCGGCTGCAATGCCCTGACCACGTATTCAAAGGGAACCTCCTGGTGCTCCTGCGCCCCAAGCGTCACCTCGCGCACGCGCTTAAGCAGGTCGAGAAAACTGGGATCGCCTTGCAAGCCCGTGCGCATGACGACAGTGTTGATAAACACGCCCATCAAGCGCTGCACATCGGGATGCTCGCGACCTGCCGCCGCCGTGCCGATCAGTACGTCTTCCTGCCCGCTATAGCGATACAGCAGTATGTTATACGCGGCCAGCAGGGTCATGAAGGGTGTGACGCCCTCTTTACGGCTCAATGCCTTCAGCGCACTGGCCAGCGAACGCGAGAGGGGAAACTGGAAATAGGCTCCCCGATAGGTTGGCACAGGCGGGCGAGGCCGGTCTGTGGGTAAGGCAAGGGTGGTGGGAGCGTCCGCGAGCTGTTTTTTCCAGTACGCAAGCTGCTTCTCCAGCACATCTTCATGCAAGCGCTCCCGCTGCCAGCTTGCGAAATCAGCATACTGGATCGGTAATTCAGGCAGCGACGAAGGTTGTCCACTGGAAAAGGCTTCGTAGAGACTGCGCAGTTCCGGCAGGAAGACCTGGTAAATGGTGATGCCATCGAAGATGATATGGTGCAGGCACAGGAAGAGGCGGTGATCCTCATCATCCAACCGCATCAAGGTAGCGCGCAGGAGCGGTCCATGCGCAAGGTCAAAGGGAGCCTGCGCCACTTCGACCGCACGACGGCGTGCCTCAGCTTCGCGCTCGGCAGGTGGCAGGGAGCGCAAATCTACGACGGGCAGCGCCAGCGACAACATGGAGCGAATATGCTGCACCACCTCTCCATCCACCACCGGGAAGCTGGTTCGCCAGGACTCGTGACGCCTGATAATCTCGTTGAAGCTCTGCTCCAACGCCTCAATGTTGAGCTGACCGGGTAGGTGAACGGTGACACACTCATTGTAGACCGCGGGATTGGGCAGTAACTGCGCGAGTAGCCACAATTGCTGCTGCTCAAAGGACAAAGGGGCAACATCACCAGAAGCTCGCCTGGGAATACTCTCTCTGGTCGCCGCGTTGCGGGGCATCTTGCCGCGCACGTATTGTTCAAGCAAAGCGCGCCTTGCCGCAGCAATATCATTCTCTGACATGAGATACGTTCCATCTATGATAATGACGTAGGGGCCGATTTAGCG
>DASTKE010000448.1:0-2877 GCA_035716105.1 Ktedonobacteraceae bacterium
CTTATCTCTACTACTAAAAAGGATTTTTGGACACGTGAACGTTATGGAAAAAACATATTCCTCATCAATTGCAACCGAAGAGCGACCCGCACCCGCGCCATCTCAAGCATCTGAAAAGCAGGAGCAAAAGGTTCTCACGCGACAGCAAGATATCAACGCGGCCATCATCGGCTGGATTCTTCAGGGAGGCGTCATGCTCAGTGGGGCAGTGATCCTGTTCGGCGTGCTGCTACTGCCGTTTCGTCCGGGTGAGCTGACGCTGAGCCGGTTAGAAACCTTCCCGCACTCACTACAAGAGGTCTGGGCTGGCCTGCTCGGACTGCACCCCCAGGCCTTCATCGCGCTGGGCCTGCTATTGTTAATCGCCACGCCGGTGCTGCGCGTTGCCGCCTCGGTCGTCGCCTTCGCCATCGAACGCGACCGGCTCTATGTAGTGATTACGCTGGTTGTGCTGGCGATACTCATCACCAGCTTCCTCCTGGGCAAGGGAGGCGCGTAATGCATTTCTCGGCGCTCATCATCCTGCTCATCTTCGGCGGCGCGATTTTCGCGGGCGTGCTCGGCTCGCTCGTGGGTCTCGGCGGCGGCGTCTTGATTGTCCCGATGCTGACGCTGGCCTTCGGCCTGCCGATTCGCTACGCCATCGGTGCAAGCATTATCGCGGTGATTGCCACCTCCAGCGGCGCGGCAGCGGCTTACGTGCGCGACCACCTGACCAACATGCGTGTGGGCATGTTTCTGGAGATCGCCACCACCGCCGGGGCGGTCTGCGGCGCGTTTCTGACCGGGCTGCTGGCTCCCAACATCCTGTTTGTCATCTTCGGCGTCGTCCTGCTCATCTCCGTTGCCCCACTCATCTTCAAGCTCGGCGAAGAACTTCCGACTGGCATACATAACGATGTGTGGGCCAGCAAGCTCAAGCTTGCCAGCGCCTATCCCGACCAGCATCTGGGCAAAGTGGTTTCCTACCAGGTCACGCGCACACCCATCGGACTCGCCATGATGTACGTCGCGGGCCTCATTTCGGGCCTGCTCGGTATCGGCAGCGGCACCTTCAAAGTGCTGGCGATGGACACCATTATGCGCCTGCCCATGAAAGTCTCCACCACGACCAGCAATTTCATGATCGGCGTCACGGCAGCCGCCAGCGCGGGCATCTACTTTGCCCGCGGCGACGTGGCACCTCTGGTCGCGGCCCCCGTCGCGCTCGGCGTGCTCGGCGGTGCCTTCCTCGGTGCTCGCCTGCTCACCCGCCTCAGTAACCGCACCCTGCGCCTGATCTTCATCCCAGTGATGGCCATCATCGCGCTAGAGATGGTGCTGCGCGGGCTGGGAGTGGGGGTGTTTTAGGGGTTGTATAGAGCACTTTTTTTTATATCTCCCTCCCTCATTCGTCTCATAATATAGAACCGCTTTCTCTGATGAAAATGGTTCTATACGGAAGAAGCATGGTTGCTTTTGAGAGGCGCGAGGGAGAACTGCTCTATGCTCAATCCGATTGATCTGGTGCTGCTGCTTCTTTATAGTGCGATTATCTATTATGCCTTCCGGCTTATCCAGCGCAGGCGCTTCATCAGGTGGCTGGGGGCGCATGGGACACGTGTGGCGGCAACGGTGATGGAGGTACACAGGAAGATCGAATGCGAAAAAAGCATCTTGAACGAGAAGATGTGGTCTCCTGTCCTCTATACCAGCATCAAAGCGCAATGGCGGCATCCCCGCACGCTGCGCGTCTATACCTTCACCGAAACCCTGCGCGGCCCGCTACCGGGAAGCTACGGCACCGGGCATCACATCGAAGTACTCATCGATTTCCAGGACCCGGCCCGCTATGCTATGCTGGTCTGATAGAGTGTATGGAATCGGCACCGACCAGCCAGGCCACCCGCAAGGGATGGCCCTACTATATACGGGTCCGACGCGCTCGCATTACCGCATCGTGATATAGTAGGGCCATCCCTTGCGGGTGGCCTGGTTCGCTCTCTGGCTAGCGTGCTGCTTGCTCGGACACCATCACGCCGCGAGCGGGTCCTTTGAACCGTTGGTAGCGGGTGTAGATGGCTTGCACGAGGGCGAGCGCGCCCAGGCCGACCAGCAGGTGAGCCGCCTGAATCAGCCAGTGCAGATTGCCGATCAGCAACGTAGCTTGCGTCAGGCCGAAGAGCGGCAAGATGAACGTATAGACGATACCAGCCGCTCCCAGTAGCCTCATTCCCCTGGTAAAAATGACGACGAAGCTGAGCACAAGTATGGAAAGTGCCAGTGTCAGCCCGAACAACATGTGAAGGGATATCAGATCAACCTGGGCAATCCAGAACGACAGCCCAAGCACCAGTGCTCCCAGGCCAGCTATACGCGCTATCCATACCAGAACACGAACGATTATCATGAGAAAAACTCCTTGTTCTTTTTTATCGGTCCTAAACTCCTTCAAGAGTCGTAGGGGCGACGCCTTGTGCTCGCCCGCGGCCTGCAGAGGTCAGCCATCACGGGCGAGCACAAGGCATCTCGCCTTACGAAGTAACCCCTACGACTTCCCCGGCGAGGATGGAAAGCTGATCATTTGCCGTTGAGCAGGGCGACGACCGGGGCGAAGTTCGCGGCCTGCGCCTGATTCACCTGAATGTAGGAGAAGCCGTAGCGTTCTCGCTGCTCACGCAGGTAGTCCACCGCCTGTTCGGTACTCATCGCTCTGCTGGGAAGCGGAGGCATATTCGACAGTTGAAGCACCTCTGCATTACTATCGCTGATCGTGATATCAAACTCTGTACGAGCGAGTTCCAGTTGCGCAAAGCGCTCACCGGCTGCCTCTTGCACCCAGGCGATCTTCTGCTCCAGCGTCGGCTCGCCTGCATCCTGCCCGAACGCGGCTGGACG
>DASTKE010000449.1:0-2254 GCA_035716105.1 Ktedonobacteraceae bacterium
CGGAGGTACCACGGACAAGACGGGTGTCTCTGTTGTCTGTGGCACCGGAGCAGGCACGGGAGCACGTGGGCCTGATGGACGCATCTGGCATTCAAGCCGCTGGCAAGATCAGACGCAGGGCAGCGTCCAGATGAGCCTGACTGCCCTGGACGCCGTGTATCGCTCGGAGATTGGCATCGAGCCGCCGACCTCGCTCACGCCGCGCTTTCTCAGCTTTTTTGGTGTGAATTCGGTCGAGGAGATTCTGTATCTCTCCACCTCGCGCCTGCATCGCACCACCAGAGATATCGGCCAACTCACACCGATCCTGCTGGACGAGGCGCAGGTGGGCGATGGCGTAGCGCGTCGAGTTGTGCAGGAACATGGCCGCTCGCTCGGCAACTATGCGCTGGTGGCTGCGCGCAAGGTCGGCCTCGAGGGGACGCCATTCCGACTCGTCCTCTCCGGCGGCGTCTTTCGCCACCCCTCCTCGCTGCTGCCCGATACGATCATCCAACAGGTGCAGACAAGCTCACCCGATGTCTGGCCCATCCGCTATCCCTTCGAGCCAATCATCGGCGTGCTCTTCGCCGCCCTGGAAGCTGCGCAGGTGGCCGTCGACGATGCCCTGCTCGGCAATCTCCTGCCAACCCTCCCCTCTTCGGAGCTGTTTGTGACGGTCGATATTGATTGAAGAGCTACTGACGAGGATACAGTTTATTGTAGTCTTCGTGTTCTTGCCGCGTAGTAGTTTTCTGATCCTGAGCAAGAAGATAGCAAGGGCGTTGAGCGCTCAACGCCCTTGCTATCTTCTTGCTCAATTTTTACCATGAAGTCAAATTTGACTCTACAGGATGGAGATGTTGCTCAGACTCAGGTTGTATTCAGCAACATCACAGGGTGATCTCACTTTGATATGCTATCCTTCAGGTGAGTAGAGTGTACTCAGATGATTTTATAGTCATAGATGTGCTACAAAGAGTGGCGCAGCTACCAGTAAATGATGAGACACAGGCATATACGAAAGGAGTTTACTCTCGATGGATAAAACTGTTTCATCTTCTCTTGTCTCGCCTTCAAGCACGAAGGATACTGTCCGCCGAATTGCACGGTACGGCTCCCTTGTGTTGAGTACCCTGTTTGCCCTGAGCGTTTTGCTTCAGGTCTTTCTGGCGGGAGGTGGAATCTTTGGCTCCCCCTCCTGGTGGTCGATGCACGAAGTTTTCGGTATGGGAATGAGCCTTCTCCCACTCGCGTTTCTCCTCGTGGCCTGGCCGGGGCAACTTGGTCGGCGCTCTCTCTGGTTGGGTGGCCTCGCCTTTGTGCTGGTTGTACTCCAAATTTTCTTGATCACCCTCCCTGGCAGCCTCGGTCTGCCGATGCTGTCGGCACTGCATGTGGTCAACGCCCTGGTCATCTTTGGACTCGCCTTGAGGCTAACACAGAGGGCATGGCAAGGTGTCCGCAGTGAAAGGCGGGCGGCGTAATCCTGGTAACGGAACACCTGGAGGAGGAGCAACATGCTCCTCCTCTAGAGGAGGAAAGAAAAGTGAAGCCTTCTTCCTGGATGACTGAAACGGCTTACATTGCCCTTAAAGCCTGTACCAGTTTATCGATATCCTCTTCTGTATTGTAGAAGCCAGTGGAGACGCGCAAAGCATGGTTTGAATGGATGTTGCGAATGGAGATGTTGTGTTTCTCAGCAAGTTGTGTCACCACCTCGGTATCGTCGTGGTTGTCGAAGGTGAAGGCGACAAGGCCACTGGCTCCCGGCTGTGGCGTGAGCAAACTGACGCCGGGGATGGTTTGCAAGGCATCGCAAGTATAGGCATTCAAGTCTGAGATGCGTTTGTATATCCAGTCCATGCCGATTGTCTCGGCCATCCATTTGAGCGCGGCAGCCTGTCCCGCTACGGCAGCCGTTTGTCGCCCGCCCAGCTCAAAACGCTGGGCGGTATCCGCCAGTTCCCACTCGATGTTCTCTTCGTGCTTGGCGGAAAAGTAGCCTACATAGGTGCAGGTGACGGAGTTGAGCGCCTCGTTGCTCACGTAAAGCCCACCGGTGCCATCTGGGCCGCAGAGCCACTTCTGCATGGGGATGGCGTAGAAATCGACGTCGAGCGCTTTGACATCAATGGGAATCGCTCCTGCCGACTGCGCGCCATCGACCAGCACGGGAATATCACGTTCGCGTCCCAGCGCAGCAACCGCGCCCACGTCCAGTACCGCGCCTGTCATCCAGTCGACGTGCGAGAGCACGATCAGGCGTGTGCGT
>DASTKE010000450.1:0-6532 GCA_035716105.1 Ktedonobacteraceae bacterium
AACGCATATCTGTACCGGAGAGAGCGGCGCGTACCTCGGCAAATGAGAGGAAGTAGAGGTCATCTACCTGTTCCAACCGACCGGCGCTGGCCAGTTCCTCCGCTACCGGTTGCAGGAGTTCGCGCAGGCGAGCCAGAACCCAGACGAGGTAAAACTTTGGCATTTCGCGCATTCCGAGCAGGGCTCGCGTGCGACGCAGAGAGAAGTTGACTAGCCAGCCGCGCAGCCAGTTGCGTTTTCTGGCACGCCTCGTTAATTCTCGCACTATGGCTTTCGCCTGTTGTGTGCCGCGAGAGAACAGGACATCTGGAGCCTGGCTGGCATCTTTCAGTCGCAGGTAGTTCACCAGCACACCCAGAATATGCGTCGGATCATCAGACCAGCGTGGAAGTCCCATATCGATCTCTGCCACTCCACGATGTCCGTAGGTGCGTAAGAATTCGGAGAGACCGTGTTGCACAACGGGTGGCAAGGAGTGCTGGCGATATGCCTCAAGCAATTGCTCAAGGGAGTGTTCCAGCATGAACGCCGTCGTATCCTGATCGGCTGCAATCTGCTGCGCGATGCCCCAGAGCGCAAGGTCCATCTCCGTCGTCGGATTATTGGGAAGGCTCCGCAGCACAGTTTGTCGTTCATCGGCGGTTGCCAGGTTTCCCAGCAGCTTTCCGGCCAGGCCAAAGGAGAGAAAGCCAGCGACCAGAACCGGACCCAGCGATGCCACGATACGAAAGAGGCGAAGACGAGCAAAACTTTCAACCAGGTTCAGGCGTTCTAGCGCACTCGCATGGGAAGGGACAGACAATTGTTGCTGCAACTGTAGACGCAGCCGAAGCACACGTTGATGCGCTGCCTCTGGACGGAAGAGTGCCTGAAGCAGGTAGCGGGGAAGACGGAGACGAATGATCGCGACAATAGCTCTGCGCACAAAGCTCCAGCGGCCAGAGGGCTTCACGCGCAGGCGGGGATCAGCCAGCAGCGATTGAACCAGAACGGCTGAGCGAGCCTCGGCATAGAAGAGCAGAAAACTGGCCAACCGCCGTCCGATGGGATTGCGAAGAGCGCCTGTGATATCAAGGAAGAACCGCATACCTGCCTCGACAAGGAAACCCGGTCCCATCTCGTTTATGCCTGGATCGAAACCCGCCTGCCTCATGATAGATGAAGCGAGCAAGCGGAATACCGCGATTCCCATCGGTGTGAGGGGTTGATAGACGCCCTGAGCCACGTTGAATGAAAAGTAAACGCGCAGCACATCATCCGACTGTGGGGCGCTGGCAGGGAGAGGATAGAGCGTGGTAATCGGGCGCGCCTGTGTCAGCCAGAGCTTGCCGCTGGTATCAATGGCCCATTCTATGTCTTGAGGCGCGTGATAGTGGGCCTCCACCCGCGCTCCTAATTGTGCCAGTTCCCGCACCTGCGCATCGGTAAGACAGGCTTGCTCGCTCTGCCCTTCGCGCTCGATGCGTTGCGTGCCGCCACCCGGCAGCGCTTGAATAACCACTCGCTTATCTCCCAGTCGCCGTTCGACAATCTCTCCACTTTCCGTATTGACCACAAAATGATCGGGGTTGACTGCGCCTGACACGACCGCCTCTCCCAGGCCCGGACTGGCATCGATGACCGCCTGACGCCGCCGCCCGGTGAGCGGGTTCGCCGTAAAGAGCACGCCTGCTACCGCGACATCGATCATCTGCTGAACGACGACGGAGAGACTGACGCTGTATGGGTCAATGTGGTTATTCACGCGGTAACTCACCGCCCGTTCGGTCCAGAGCGAGGCCCAGCAGCGTCGTACCGCGTCAAGCAGGGCATCCTCACCAACGATATTGAGGTAGGTATCCTGTTGTCCGGCAAAACTGGCATAGGGGAGATCCTCCGCTGTGGCTGAGGAGCGCACTGCTACGGGTACCGGAAGACCATGCCCCAGGGATGTGTACGCGGCACGCACGGCAGCGGCGAGTTCCGGAGGGAAAGAAACGCTCAACAGGCGCTCACGTATGGCCCCGGCAATCTCGGCCAGATGCTCCTGTCTTGTTTCGTCTGACAGTGCCGCCAGCAGCGAGGTCAGGTCAGCGCGTTCGGCTATCTGTACGTACGCTCTGGTGGTGACGCAAAAACCAGTGGGAACTGGTAAGCCTGCGCGTGTGAGTTCGCCCAGGTTCGCTCCCTTACCACCCACAACTGGGAGATAAGAAGAATCAATTTCGTCGAAGAAGAGCACAAATGGTGCTTTCTCCCCGCTCCGAGGTGGTATTTGTTCCTGTATGCTGCTCATGCTCTTCCTTCTCTCTTCTTATTAATTATCTCGTTAATTAATTATGACGAAAAAAAGAAGAAAAGTCAAGGGGGAAGACTGACATTCCCTGATACATCTTTGAGCGGACCGTAGGCCCGCTCAAAGATGTATCAGGGAATGTCAGAGAAGAAGAGCAAAACGGTTCAGGCTACTGGTTTGATTGGTTGATGCGTGCCTGCGTTTCTTGCAGCTGTGATTGCGTGGACTGAAGTTGTAACTGGGCGTCGCGCAATTGCCGCTGGAGATCCTGGAATTGCGCATCACTGTTGGACGGATTGGCGGTACCCTGCTGATTTTGCTGGTTCTGCGGGGCTGCCTGCTGGCGGCTGCCCTGAAGCTGCGCCTCTCGCTGTTTGGCTGCCTGGAGCTGCGCTTGAGAATCTTTTAGTTGTGCCAGGGTGGTCTGGAGCTGTGCTTGCATGGCCTGCAACTGCGTGTCACGCTTCGCTGTTTCTGCCGCCTGCTGGTTCTGTTGGAACTGCGCCTGGTTGGCCTGAAGCTGCGCTTGCAACTGTGCCTCGCGCTGCCGCGCTGCCTGCAGCTGCGCCTGCATTTCTTGAAGCTGCCTTTGCTGCGTCTCGTTTTGTGTCATCTGCTGGTTCTGGTTCTGGTATTGTGCCTGTCGCCGCGTCTCGTTTCGTGTCGTCTGCGGATTTGGATTGGCATTATACTGGGGTGGTGGTACGCGGTCGGATGCTGGCTGTGTACCCTGGGCGGCAGGAGCAGCGGGTGCCTGTGCGGGCTTCGTGTTGTAGTTGTAGTTATAGGCACCGTGCCTGTGAAGCAGGGTCATCGCCTCTTGTTCGTGGTCTGGAGCATTTACGGCGATCACTTCATTGCCATTCTTGTACTCGTTATAGTAGTACTGCGCCTCTTCTTTTGAGAGACCCATATTTACCAGAGCATCGCCAAAGGTTCCTTCTGTCCGCTCCTGACCAGTGAACATGCTCTTGAGATCAGTGAAGAAACCGCCGGTGTTATTGCCCGAATAGAGAATCTGATCGCGATCAAATCCCGCATCACGCAGAGCGTGTACTGCTTGCTCTGCCATCGAGCGATCTTTAAAAACGCCTACAGCAACGGAACGTGTATTTGTTGTCATGTCTTTTCTGCCTTTCAAAACAACGTGTATTCAGAACTATCGTGTCATCCTCTCCTGTCGAGGATAAACTGGAACTTCTCGAACGAGAAGTTCTCTCTATCTATCAGTTGGTACATCCATCATCTTCACGTAATGGCTTTTCATAAAGTTCCAGGACCTCGCCAGGTGGTTCTGTACAGGTTCTCCATTCTTCGAGGGGAAATTACGATATCGCCTCTCAAGGACGGAGACCCCCCGTACAACTTTTTGGTAGTGTTGTTCGTCTATATCAGTAACGAGCCTTTGTTATGGTCAAATGCCATGTTCCATGTTGTTTATGAAAGATTTTGTTGATTACTATGCTGTGCTGGGTGTGGAGGCCAACGCCTCTGCCAGCGCGGTCAAAGCAGCGTTTAAGAAATTAGCGCTCAAATATCACCCGGATGTGTATAAGGGCGAGGACGCGCAGGAACGAATGCGCGTCTTGCTGCTGGCCTATCAGACGTTGAACGACGTGCAGGCCCGCAGGGTGTATGACGTGCAGCGTTCGGAGCACATGTTAGGCGTCCCACTCTCTTCGTCGCCTGCTCACCATGTCTCGCAGCCCGCTTCTTCCGCGAGGGTGTATGCCGGTAGCGTTGGTGGTGTCGACGGTGGAAAGCAGGAGGTATCGCCGACGGCGCGCCGCGATCGCCAGCGCCACTATGATTTTCCCGCGCTCGACGCGCTCAACGGGACAGCTACGGTTGAAGTACGACTGGGTGAGATAGTCTACCAGCTTTCTCCGGCGTCGGCGCTTGCCCTGAAACAGGAGGGGATGCTGCGCGGCGTCTCGCGAGAGGCATTGCGCGGCATGTATACCTGCCATCGCTGCCATCATCGCTGGCCAAAGGCGACTGGTGGGCGCATGGCCGCGGAGCAGCGCATATGCCCGGCGTGCAAGGCGACTGATTGGCGCGAATACCTGCTTTTACGCTGTGTACATTGCTCCGCCGTCTTCGAGAGCGAGCAGATTCGCTACGAGGTTGGTGCGTACCAGTACGGCGATGATGCCCTCTGCCCGCCATATGAGCTTTTTCCGCTCTGCCCCTACTGCGCTGCAGCCGGTTGGTGTCCCGCCGAAGATGCCCGCGTCAGCGCCCTGCGCATTCGCAGCGCACGCCGGGTCGCCCTGATACGTTTGCTGTGGATCAGCGCGGTAGTGGTCGCGGTACTGGTCGGTGCCCTCGTGCTTACTGGCGTGCTGAGGTAGAAAAACATGCGATCCAACGGGCAAACGTGGGAATGCGCGGCATAGAGCCGCGCATTCCCACGTTTGCCCGTTGGATCGATGCGGATGTTAGCTATTCGGGTTGCCGACTGAGAGCACTGTGCCGGTGGCTCCCTGGAACTGAACTTCCACTTTGACCGCCTGATTGTTGCCGATGGATTGCGCGTTGCTGTTGAAATCCTTCAGCTCGGTGCTGGCGTTGATCGCGTAGCTGTAGCTGTGATTGCCGACCGTGAAATGGAGCATGTTATCAGAGCCGACCGCGCTGGTGGTGATGCCCTGGTACTTCACGATGTTCTGCTTTTGCAGGTCGCCGCTGTCAGCCATGCTGATTTTCGTCGCGCTGAAGCTGCCGTCGCTGTTGGCATTCGCCTCTGCTTTGACTATCTGATTGACGGCGGGTGCCGCGTTGTTGAAGTCGGACAGATCGGTCTGTCCACTGACGATGTTCATGGTCAGGGACTGCCCGTCAGGCAGCGCGACCGTGATGGCATTGCCGTTGACCTGCTGCACCTTGCCGGTGAACTGGATGTTGCCTGTCCCACTGGTGGTTGGTGTCTCGTTGTTGTTGGGCGTCTCCGTTTCAACGCCGGGTGTGGCGCTCGGATTGGTTTCCAGTGTGATGGCGTTATTATTCACGTTGATGGTGTAGGTGCCATTGCTGTTCTGTGTGGCCGAAATCTTATACGTCTTGCCTACCTGTCCCTGCAACGCGGCCACCTGGGAAGAACTCAGCCCACTGATGGTGTATGTTTGCCCGTTGACATTCAGGCTCACCGTTCCATGCTGCGCATCAACCGCGGTGACTTTGCCGGTGATGGCAAGGCTGTTGCCGTTAGTGGAAGCGACGCCTGCGAAGCCGGAGCACGCAGTCATCAGCAGCACCATCATCAACCCTACGAAACCGATAATCAGACCCCTGGACTGGAACAACAGTGTTTTTTTCATGGTGCCTCTCCTTAAAATGAGGAATATTTTTTGCTATAGTTTTGTGAACTCATTGTATCTACGCATTGCTTTACTACTTTTTTCATGTGGATAGTATGCCCTCTTCCCGGCGGATGTGCTATGCTCAAAAGCACAGTTCTACCGTGAAATGGTTCACAGTTTGAGACGACTTGTGCTTCTGGATACTACAATAGAGGGCATAAGGGCAATATGTCGATTGTACGGTGCAGGAGAGGAGAGAAGCTATGTCCGCGCTGATTGGCATCGTTTTGTTTGGAATTGGCGTCGTGCTCGCAGTCTGGGCGACGGAGCGCCTGCTGGAGGGACTGGTTGGCCTGTCGATGGCGCTGCGCTTCTCCGCCTTTGCCATCGGTGCCGTCCTGTCCGGCTTCGAGGCCGAAAACGTGGCTGTTGGGCTGGCGGCAGGCAGCAAGGGTGTCTCTCCGGTTGCTTTGGGAACGGTTTTTGGTGGTGCCACTTTTCTGGTCTGCGTGGCGCTTGGCCTGGGAGCATTTTTCTTCCCTCTGGAGGTGCGCCTGCCACGTGGCATTCTGCTCCTGTTTGCGGCCTGTCCCTTGCTGCCGGGCGTGGCCCTGTTCGCGCCGGGGACGCCGCGCTGGTCGGGTGCTGTCCTGCTGCTGGCCTTCCTGGCGGCGATGGCCTATATCATACGGGTCTCGCGCCATCATACCTTCATCGATGCTGATGAGGTGGAGGAGGCTCAGGAGAAGCGGCGTCCCCTCTGGCTGGCGGCAGTGCTCACTCTGGTAGGTATCATCGTTATCAGCGTTGGGGGGGAAATGGTGGCGCAGGGTGCTCAGGATATCATTGCCGCGCTCGGTGTACCCGCGCTCTTTATGGGCATGGTCGTGGCTCCGGCTGCCATCGAGTTGGAAGAGGTGATCCGGCAGGCGGTTCCCACGAAGGAGGGTCGGCC
>DASTKE010000451.1:0-8713 GCA_035716105.1 Ktedonobacteraceae bacterium
ATGAGGTTCAATGTTTGACGGAATGTGAATATCCGGCACTCTCGCGCTGGATATTCACATTCCGTCAAACATTGAACCTCATTTGTGAATCTGCTAGCGCACACCCAGCAGCAGCTCGATGGTGAGTTGGTCGAGCTTCTCGTAGTTGAAGCCACGATTGGCCAGTGAGTCGATGTCGAATGTGGCCTCTTTCAGTTTGCGAGCGTTCTCAGCGCTGTAGCCGTTGAGCAAGCCGCCGTAGGTCTGGTCGCCGCCGTGAAGCTCGCGCAAGAGCGCCTGAATTTCGGGGTCGGCATTGAAGCGCCTGGCCTTTGCCTTGAAGATATTGTAGCTTCTCATGCAGCCCAGGGCGAAGTCCCATACGCCCTGCTCGTCCTCGGTGCGGTAGGCATGGGCGTCGAAGTGGCGCGGACCCGTGTAGCCTTTGTCTTCCAGCAGCTTGACCAGAAAGAACATCGGTTTGACATTCTCGCTGCCGAAGCGGAAGTCCTGGTCGTAGCGCGGCCCCTTCTGATCATTGAGGTCGATATGGAACAGCTTGCCAGCCTCAAGCGCCTGCGCCACGCCATGCACGAAGTTCAGTCCGGACATCAGTTCGTGGGCCGCTTCGGGATTCACGCCCACCATATCGGGGTGGTCAAGCGTGTAGATGAAGCCGAGCATATGGCCGACCGTGGGAAGATAGAGATCAGAGCGCGGCTCGTTCGGCTTCGGCTCCAGCGCAAAGCGCATCTGGTAGCCGCTCTCTATCACATACTGGCACAGGAAGTTGATCGCGTCGCGCATGCGTTTGACCGCGACGACCGGGTCCTTGCCAGCTTCCGTATCGATGCCTTCACGTCCACCCCAGAATACGTAGGTGGTGGCACCCAGTTCAGCGCCCAGGTCGATGGCTCGCATCGTCTTTTGCAGGGCAAAGGCGCGTGTCGCCGGATCATTCGAGGTGAACGCGCCATCTTTGAAAATCGGGTGAAAGAAGAGGTTCGTCGTTGCCATTGGCACGACCATGCCATAATCCGAGAGCGCCTGCTTGAACTCGCGTACAATGCGGTCTCGTTCGGCAGGTGTTGCGTCGAAAGGGACAAGGTCGTTATCGTGCAAATTGACGCCCCAGGCTCCCAGTTCCGAAAGCTTCTTCACCATGTAGACCGGGTCGAGCGCCGGGCGCACGAACTCGCCGAAGGGGTCGCGTCCCCGGTTGCCCACCGTCCACAGCCCGAAGCTAAATTTCTCCTCTTTTTTAGGGGTATACTCGTCGCTCGTCCATTCAGATGTCGTCATGCTCTATCTCCTTCTCACTGCCTATAGCTGATGTTGGTACGGCAGGCCACCCGCGAGGGGATGGCCCTACTATACACGCCCACCCGGCTCTAGAAGTGATACCGTCTATAGTAGGGCCATCCCCTCGCGGGTGGCCTGGTGGCTTGCCTTTCACCCACTGGAGCCAGAGTCATTATACAACTACCACTTTCGTATCCACAATCTCCCGTCGCTGGTACTCGACGACCTGGCCGGTAAGCGTCACGGTCTGCTCGGCCCGGATATCATCCGAGGAGGCTCCGATGCCGTGCGGCATCTGCGCAGCGACGGCGTCGGGATCAAAATTGCCCCCACGCACAAAAGCCGTGCTCCAGAGACAGCCAGGCTGGGCCAGCTTCTCATTGAGCGTCATGAGGGAGAGTACGTTTTCAACCCGCTCCTCTATGGAGGCGTTCGTGTCGCGGTAGAGCGGTGTAGACAAATCTATACTCCTTGTTATCTTGCCTTCCTGACTTGTGATTGGGTGAGTATCCCGGCTAATTCGGTGCGTTGCACGCAGTTCTTGAACTGAAACGACTGCATCAAGGTATCGATGCCTTGCTCATCCATACCCTTGAAGAGTGCCGCGAACTCCTCTAGCAGCGGCTCCGCGAGCAAGATGTGCCGCACCAGCAGATCGATCATTCGCTGCGTTCCGAATGGGAAGGGATGGTAGTCGGGAAATTCCCTGGCGAAGGCCTCCTCCAGCGGCTGCATGAGCGGACGAATGTGGGTATCGACGCTGCCCCACGAGTCGACGCCCAGCCGGGCTTTTTTCTCCAGCAATGGGTGCAGGAGCGTTCGCCAGGGCGAGTCGGGTGCCGTGTAGACAACACCCTGCAAGCCAATGTCCTTGTACGTCCAGATCGCCCAACTGGCTTGATAGCGGTCGTAGATATCCAACTGGTCGCGCAAGACCTGGTAGCGCATGGCATCGGCGACTGGCTCGCCCGTGTAGACCGGCCCGAACTCACCTACCCAGATCGGCGTCTCTGTCTGCCGCATGTAGGCCGTGCGCCGCAAAAACGTCTTCTCCAGCGCAGCCTTATCGACGTACTCACCCCGCGAGACGCCGGGATAGGCACCTCCATCGACGAAGCCGGGGAGGGCGTAGTCATGCACGGTATAAACGACACGCGGCCATGTCTCCGTAAACATATGGAATTCCGTCGAGTAACGATTGCCTTCCAGGAAGAGGATGTGATCGGGATCGATAGCGCGGATGGCCTGGTAAAGCCGCCGGTAGAAGGGAACGATCATCTCTTCGGTGGGATCAGCAGGTTCGTTGACGGGGTTGTAGCCTGCCACCCAGGGATGCCCTTTGTAACGATTGGCGATGACTTCCCAGAGGTGTACGGCGCGGTCCTGGAAGTGCTTATGTTGCCAGAGCAGCGCTTTGTGGGTCGGGTTGTCGCTATGCCAGGCCTGATTTTGATAGCCGGGCAGGGCGTGCAGGTCGATGATCGTGTATATCTGCTGCTCCGCGCACAGCTCAATCACTCGATCCAGATGCTTGAAGCCCTCTTCCTTGATGACAAACGGCTCCATATCGGACTCGAAATGCCGGTAGTTGATGGGAAGCCGCAGCAGGTTGAGGCCCAGGGAGGCAATGAACCGGGCATCGTCGCGTTCAAAGAAATATTGTAGGAAGCGGTCAAAAAAGAATTCGTATTTTTCATTGCCGAGCACCTGGCGAATGGCCTGTCGCTGGCCTTCCTCGTTGGCAGGATAGCCCGTGATGAAATTCTCCATATTCATCCATCCACCCAGTCCAAAGCCGCGCAACAGCACCTGCTGGCCCGTGCTGTCGACAATGGACGTTCCCTTTGTGGTCAAAACGTTGGCTGGCATAGGCAATTTTCCCTCTCGTTATTCAGCTTGCTCTTTTCTTTTGCGCAGAACATCGTGGCTCACTTGCTGATGCCGCTACTCTTTTGCAAAGGATTCTTCACACGGCTGCGTATAAAGCCCTGTTCTTTGATGACCTGCTCTACCCGCTCGCGTGTCGCGGGTGCTACATCAGATCGGTTATTCAAGACACGTGAAACGGTGGGGATAGAAACCCCGGCTTTCGCCGCGATCTCCGCGATAGTGTTACATTTAGATGTTGTTTGTGTCATTTTCTGAAAATGACCAGCTTTAAATACCGGAATCTATATATAATATTACCGAAAATTTTCCATTTGTCAAGGGATATCTCGGCGAATAGCTTGCCAGAAAAAACGGGCCCAGACGTGTCATTCTGAGCGCCGCGAAGAATCCGCTGCCGCTTCGCTCGAGTAGATGGCTCACGGAGATTCTTCGCGGCGCTCAGAATGACATGCGCGAGGCTCTTTTTCATGGCACGGGAAGTTTTTTGCGGTGGGGGTAAATAAGCTGAAAAGTGGGTCTGGCACGAGCCTGGTGAAAGCGCTGCTTTAAGATAGTGCAGCACAAAAATCTAAAATGAGTGGAGTGGAGAGGGTTTTAGGGAGAGCCTCAGCCCTCCCTAAAACCCTCTCTGACCTATCTATAGCGCGCTCACCAGCTCGTTCGTTTCCGTTTTTGCAGACTCGGAAGCGATTGCAGATGGCTTGAACCCTTTGACGATGAGGTAGACGCCCAGCGAAAACTCAAAGAGTGCGACCGGAATTGAGGACAGCGCCGCTAAGGGGGCATGTTGTCCGAGAAGACCGAACATCACAGCGAGGTAGCCTGCGAGGAGTATAGGGCCTCCAACGATTCCGATCAGGGAAAGGCCTCGAGGCACCAGGCGCGACTGGTACAGCAAGAATCCCAGCAACAGGTCGCATATGGCCGGCATGAAGCTTTGCCCCTGGAGGAAGATGCGG
Source organism: Ktedonobacteraceae bacterium (assembly GCA_035716105.1). Classification (GTDB taxonomy): domain Bacteria; phylum Chloroflexota; class Ktedonobacteria; order Ktedonobacterales; family Ktedonobacteraceae; genus CADDYT01. The sequence continues at coordinate 4,131 of DASTKE010000451.1, forward strand.
TCATACAGGGTGACAAGCGCATGGCTGGTGACCAATGCCCCTGCTCCAGCTCCGGCCTGCCGCAAGGTCACGATTGACATAAGGAACACCACGCCGACGAAGATGGTGCCGGATTCCAGAATTCGGGAGGCAACGAGGCCCAGCGCGGCCGCTTCGTTCTGCTTCTTGAGCACCGGGAACAGCACGACGGCGGTGCCGATGCCAGCGAGGGCCACGATGATCTCCAGGATGGCGCCGATGATGGCGGCAGTGTCCGGGCCAGCGCCGATGATGTAGTTTGCACTCTTTACCGGACCGTAGATAAAGAGGGTCGGGATCGAGACAAAGGTGAGCAGGTAGAGCACGCCCGCGACAAGGGCGGTCTTTCTACGTGGACTCATCTGAAACGCTTCACGCTCTGCTTGAAACTGGTCTGCTCGTGAGGTCTTTGAAACGGTCTGTGTCATAACAATGCTCCTTTTTCTTACGCTGACAGGACACTTTTCCTGTCCAGCAACATTTGCAAGCCGCTTACCTGAGCCGCTTGCCTCAACTCAGTGTTTAACATCTTACGCATCGGCCTGGCCGGGTGTGACGCGGGTTACTGAGAGTAATAGCATTCCTAAATCACGCACTTTTCTGAGCAAGCTATGCAACGCGGCCTGATCGACCACGGGGCCGGAGATGACGGTGGTCCCATTGGGCAACGGAGTGATGGTCAGCCCATCGAACCAGTCGGCCCAGTTCGGGTTCAGGTGGCCCTTGACGGTAATCTGGTAGAACTCCTGTGGCATGCTCGTTTTCTTCTCCTCTCCATGCAGGTATAGGTGATGCTCTCTCCTCATTGCCAACGATGTCTTTCTCACTTCATCGTTGTTGTAGGAAGTGTACCAGGACAGGCGGGAGGTTCAGACCCACCAAAAGGTGGTAATGGGGGGTGGAAGTTTTTCCATGCCGGTGACGAGGGGGTGGATACAGGTAGGGATGGGAAGTGACTACTCGGAGAGCAGGTGGAGTGCTCTGGCGCGTGCCACCGCCTGGGTGCGGCTCTCTACCTGGAGCTTACTGTAGATGGTATTGACATACGATTTGACGGTGCTCAGTGCCAGGACGAGTTGGGCTGCAATCTCACGATTGGAGAGGCCAGCCGCAATGAGGCGGAGGACTTCCAATTCGCGCTCGGTCAGCGGGTCGAGCAGCGGCTGGGCGGGAGCTGGTGCAGCGGGTGAGGAGGTGGCAACGGGTGAGGTACCTTCCTGCGCTTCATCGTCCCCCGGACGCGCGGCCCGTTCTCCGCGCAGCAGTGCGAGGAGCCGTTCGATGTAGGCCAGGGGAACGTTCGTCGAGGCGGCACGAGGTCGTTTCCGCGAGCGTTCGTGGAGCTTTGCGAGCAGGAGCGCCATGGGTGGGCCTTCATCCACAAAGATGCGGACATAGCCCTCCGGCTCAGCCAGCGTCAGAGCGCGTTCCAGCGGCACAAGAGCAGCAGGGATGTCGCCTTGCACCTGGTGGGCGAGCGCCTGCAGCACCAGGATTTCGATCACGCTTCCCGTCCTCTCCCCTTCTTCCGCCGCTTTCAGGAGGCGCTCCAGGAGTCCCACTGCCTCAGAAATGGAGCGGTCTGCACGCTCGCTTTTAGACCGGGCCAGGAGCACCCTGGCCAGGGTGATGTGCTCGAACTCGCGCAGGTAGCTGAGGTCGTCCGAAACTTCCAGGCCCTGCTCACGCGCCCAGTCGAGGGCTTCACCCACCCTCCCCTGGGCGACCCGCACCCGTGTCTTCCATGCCCCTACCGGATGCACATTGGGGAAGAAGTCTCCCATGTACACGCTCTCTGCCTCAGAGAGCAGGTCGAGAGCGCCGTCGAGATCGCCCTGGGCCTCCCGTATGTGAGCCATGGCAACGCACCAGCGATACCGGTTTTGCGGTAGCCCGGCGAGCACGCCCAGCTCCTTGCTTCTCAGCAGGTGCTGCGTGGCGGCATTCAAATTGTCACGCTCACGATGGAGCTCGCTCATTCCCACGTACATGTCTGCCGCTCCCCGCAGCACAGGCGCGCCCTGCTCTGTCGCAAGCTGCAATCCCCGCTCACAGGTGCTCATTGCCTCGCGCAGACGACCTTGCGCAATCCGTATATCAGCCAGGGCGATAGAGCAACCGATTGCGTCAGAGATGTGTCCGGCCCTCTGCACCCTCGCCATGCAAGAGGCATACGACCGGTACGCTGCCTCGAGATTCCCACTTGTCCAATACGCGAGTCCCAGGAGTCCCGCTGCCGATCCGCGCCGGAGATGGTCATCCTCAGAGACGAGGTCAAGCACCCGCCGGGCGTATTTCATGGTGCCGGCCACATCGCCCAAAGCCAGGGCACTTGCGGCACGGTAAAGGGCGATCGAACCGGGTAGACCTCGAAATTCCTCTTCATCCACAACGACCATCTCAGCTGGTGAGGCGAGCGCAGAGCTTGCGCGTATGTCTGCCTTCGTGTCCAGCCACCGTTCGGCGTCCCGCAGTCGGGCCTCAACGCCCTCGAGTTCGCCGCTCAGCAGTAATGCCCCGGCATAGTGAACGCTGAGTACGGGCCTGGCGCGCACCACCTGGTCGGGGAGCGCCTTGAGCCAGCCAAGCACCGTGGCCTCCTGTCTACTCCGGCGCATGGCTGGCACTGCCAGCTCGACCAGGCTCGCCACTCGCTCGAAATCCCTGGCGGCCAGCGCGTGGCGGATCGCATCGGCCACCGAACCATTCTGCTCGTACCACTCACTGGCGCGCCGATGCAGCGTAGCTACCTGATCGGGTCGCTCCGCCATCAAATGCGCAGAGAGAACTTCGGCAAAGAGGTGGTGATAGCGATACCAGCGCCGCTTGTCATCCAGCGGAACGACAAAGAAGTTGCCGCGCTCCAGAGCCTCCAACTGCGCGTTGCCTTCCTCCTGGCCGGTGACAGCATCGCACAACAGGCCGTTCAGCCGGTCGAGAATGGAGGTCTGAAGTAAGAAGCTGCGGACAGGTTCGGGCTGGCGCTGGAGGACCTCTTCGACCAGATAGTCCACGATATAGCGGTGGTCTCCCGCGAATGCCCGGATGAACCCCGGAATATCCTGGTGGCCCTGCATGGAAAGCGCGGCTAATTGCAGGCCGGCAATCCAGCCTTCAGTGTGATCTTCCAGTGCGGCGATGTCTGCCGCCGAGAGACTGAGACCCATGACCTGATTGAGAAATGCGGCAGCTTCAGAGGGGGTAAAACGCAGATCGGCGGCGCGCAATTCGGTCAAATGGCTCCGGGCGCGTAAGCGGGCCAGGGGTAACTGTGGATCTTCCCGTGTGGCAATGACCAGGTGCATCTGCGGCGGCAGGTGCTCGACGAGATAGGTGAGGGCCATGTCAACCGGTTTGGCATCAATCAGGTGGTAGTCGTCAAGGACGAGGACGAAATCGTCCGGGAGCGTAGTGATCTCATTGAGCAGGGCCGTCAGGATCGCTTCGGGTGGTGGGGGCTGAGGGGATTGAAGCACACCCAACACCCCTTCCCCACTATTGGCCGCAATCGTCTGCAAAGCAGCGACCAGGTATGTCAGAAAGCGTGTGAGGTCGTTATCCCCTTCGTCCAGCGACAGCCAGGCGGTCGGTCGCTCGCTGAAGGCGACCCATTCACTGATCAGAGTGGTTTTGCCAAAGCCGGCGGGGGCCGAGATGAGGGTCAGTTTGCGGTGCAAACCCTCGTTGAGCCGCTCGAGCAGGCGGGGGCGGCTGACCACGTTCGGTCGAAGCCGAGGGAGATACAGTTTCGTGGCTAAAATGGGCGTCACTTTCTCTCTCCTCCAACTACTTCTCAGGTCGTTTTCTCCACTCCGCAATGGAGCGGCTCGCAATGTTGAACAGATCAATGCCTTCGACAACCGGTGAGACCATCAGCATCCCTCCTGCAAGAGCGGCATATGGAACATTCTAACGGGAAGTACCGTCTGAGACGAAGAACACAATTTACAGCGATCAGGAGAAGTATACCAGATGGGGAGTGGTTTTCCCAGGCAACGTACATATCAGTGCTCACATGTCACGCCATAAAAAAACGGGCCCAGACGTGTCATGCTGAGCGCCGCGAAGCATCTGCTGCCGCTTCGCTCGAGCAGGTGGCTCACGGAGATTCTTCGCGGCGCTCAGCATGACATGCCAGAGGCTCTTTTTCATGTCACCTTATTTACCAGCACGCATGGCCACACCATAAAGTCCAGCAGGCCATCCATAGATGGCCTGCTGAAGCTTCTAATGTCTTATCTCCCCTCGCGGGTCAACCGGAGCGCCTTTCTGGTGTAGAGAGGAGCCATGAGACTGAACGTCCCTCGCAGCAGGCGGGGGAACAGCTTCATGTGCTGGTAGTCGATGCCGCCAAAGGGTGGCCGGGGATCGTACTGGATCAGCCACTGCACCGTGCGTGCCGTTTGCTCATCTGTGAGGCGCGACACCATATATAGCGCCATGTCGATACCTGCCGAGACGCCAGCCGCGTTGACAATGTTGCCGTTGACCGTCCAGCGCTTCTGGGTGTAGCGTGCGCCCAGGTCGCGCAGGTAGCGTGGACACAACCAGTGGGTAGTGGCCTC
>DASTKE010000452.1:0-2456 GCA_035716105.1 Ktedonobacteraceae bacterium
AAGTTCGATATCACCTCCATGCCGTATGGCGGCAGTAACACCACCGGGCATTCCTGCACGGGTGGCTGGAACATGGCCATCAATGCATTTTCCAAGAATACCGATGCTTCCTGGAAGTTCATGCAATACATGCTTGGGGAAACTGCGCAGAAAACACTGGCGATTCAAGGGTCATTTACCCCTGCGTTGCAGAGCGTCTACCAGGACTCTGACGTGCAGCAGAAGCAGCCGCTCTTCACCAAGCTGGCCCCGATCCTGCAAAATGCCCTGCCGCGCCCGGTCTCTCCGGTCTACCCTGACCTTTCGAACATCATTCAGACGCAGGTACATCAGGCGCTTAGCAAGCAGATCACGCCTCAGGCCGCTCTGAGCGCTATGCAGTCTCAGTTGCAGACCCTGGTCAACAAATAGTTCGAGTAGATTTGTTCACTGTGTAGTGAAGCCATGAGGCAGCCTTTCGCAGAAAGACTGCCTCAGCGGCCCAAATTTCAAGCGGCTCCCGTGCTGCTACCCTGTTATTTTTGAAGCAAAAAAAGAGTAAGGGGAAGAGCGTCATGGCGACTTCGACACAAACGACTTCCATCCCAACGCAAAAGCGAAGCTTGCGCGAGCGATTAGATTTAGGGAGTGGAGTATTTCCTTATTTTCTGGTAGCGCCCACTATCATCATTATTGCCGCGGTGGCTGTCTATCCGATCATCGATTCGGTACGCCTCAGCTTGCTCACCAATCCACTCGTTCCGACTGGCTCAACGTTTGCCGGCTTAAGCAACTATATCCAGGCCATTGGTGATCCAGCATTCCAGGGTTCTATTAGCACCACGCTCGTTTTCAGTGTAGCAAGCGTGGCAGCGGAGACCCTGATAGGATTTGCCCTCGCTTTACTGATGAATCAGACCTTTCGAGGTCGCGGTTTGATACGCACCGCCATTCTTATTCCTTTCGCCTTTCCGACCATTGTCTCCAGCACGATCTGGTTATTGATGTTTAACGCCCAGAATGGCGTCCTGACCTACCTGATGCAGGTATTTCATCTCCTGGCCCCAGGCGATACCTTACTCCGCACGGCGAATGGCGTTGTCACTGCCGCGGTCATTATCGATGTCTGGAAAACCACGCCATTTATGGCACTGCTGATCCTGGCCGGCCTGCAAGTCATTCCCAAAGAACTCTACGAGGCCGCGGGCGTGGATGGCAGCAATCGCTGGCAGCAGTTCTGGACGATCACCCTGCCCATGCTCAGAAGTGCGCTGTTGATTGCGCTCATGTTCCGCCTGCTGGATGCCCTCCGTGCCTTTGACCTGTTCTACGTACTCACCGGTGGTGGACGCCAGGTGCAGACGATGGCAACGTACTCCTACGCGAATATGTTCCAGAGTCCGCCCCTCGACTTTGCCCCCGGCGTTGCGGCCACTGTCATACTCTTCCTCATCTGTGCCGTTGTCGGTATCGTCGTCGTTTCGTTGTCGCGCCTGAACCAGTAGTACACCTTCAGAGAAAGGGAGACCTATCATGGCAGTCCAAGAGCAAGTTGCCCAGACGGCACAGGCAAGAGCTGACATTTCAGAAAAGCGACCATTTCAGTGGGGAACAGTGTGGCGCTACGTTGCGGTCGCGGTCGTGCTTATCTGGGCCCTCTTCCCATTTTACTGGACATTGATCACATCGATCAAAAGCGACGCGGAAATCAATGCGTCGCCGCCAACGCTCATTCCGCAATCGTTCACCACGAATAACTATTCTCAAGCGTTCCTCAGCGTCCAGCCCGCTTTCGCGAAGGACCTTTTGAATAGCACCATCGTCGCGATTGTGACGACCATCCTGGCGCTGATCTTCGGTTCGATCTGTGCCTACGCCATTGCGCGCACGAAATTTCTGGGGAAAGCAGCTGTGCTGGGCGTCATCCTCTCGGTGCAGATGTTCCCACTGATAGCCCTTGTGGGGCCGCTGTATGTCTTTTTTACCGATATCGGGGCTTACAATACATATGTCGCTCTGATTATCCCCTACCTGGTCATTGCCCTGCCCGTCACAGTCTACTTCTTAACATCCTTTTTCCGCGACCTGCCCCCGGACCTTGAAGAAGCTGCGCTGGTTGACGGAACCACTCGTCTCGGTGCTCTCTGGCGCATCGTCTTGCCCCTGACCGCGCCGGGCGTCTTTACCACCGCGATCCTCTCGTTTATCACGGTCTGGAACGACTTCCTGTTCGGTCTGACCCTGACCGCGGACTCAACCGCGCAGACGGTGACCGTGGCTATCCCTCTCTTCAACGGGCAGCACCAGATCGCCTTTGGCGAGGTGTCCGCCGCCGCCATCATCGTCACCATTCCACTGGTGATTGCCGTGCTGTTCTTGCAGCGGCGCATCGTCTCCGGCCTGACAGCAGGTGCCGTCAAAGGGTAATCATAGGAATGAGTGCGCGAGCATGATAAAAAGGGAGGGCGCGCCCTCCC
>DASTKE010000453.1:0-2718 GCA_035716105.1 Ktedonobacteraceae bacterium
ATTAATTTGGTATACTAGATTAAAACACAAGGGCAAGAAAGGGTGCGTTATGAGCAGTAGACGCCTGCCTCATTGAAAAGCCGGGGAGATTGGCGACACGTGCCGCCAATCTCCCCGGCTTTTCTCAGGCCGTAGGCTTGAGGGATCAGGGTTTGGACATGATGTTGACTTGTTGCAGCAGGCTCTGGCCCAGGGAGATCAGGTGCGTGGCTTGCTGCTGGTTGATGGGCTGATTGTTGAACTCGGCGTTCTCTAGCATAATGATCATCTGGGAGGTGACGCCATTGCGCTGGGAGCCGAGGCTAGTCAGCTTGCTTTCAAGCTGACTGTAGACGCCGTCATTGGTAGATTTGCTCTTAAGCGCTGTCGTGGAGATAGACAGTGTTGAGAGGCCAAATTCACCGACGCAGGCGTCGAGCTGCTTGTAGACACTTGCAAGCTGCAACAGCGTCGCCATATGCACACGTGCGGATGGCGGTACTGCCGAACCATTGAATTCCTCGTAGAGCACACGCCCATCGTGGCTGTAGTCATCCTTCAGACTGAGCAGCGTCATCATCGTGGGACGAATGTCGGTGTGATCCGACCACGTGCTGCTATCAACGCCGACATGTCGCACACCTGGGCCAACCATGCCAAGCCAGGTGGTGTTGATATCGGGCGCAACGTCACCGTGGTTCCAGGCGAAACCAGGCTCCTCTACCACACACGGTGAACTACAGTTGGCCGCACCCGCGAAGAGGAAGTAGTTGGGGTTGGCAAACAGAGTGACCGTGGGGGTGCGCGCCGGGTCTGCCGTAATCATGTGGAGAATGTTCATCTCCACCGGATTAGCCAGGTAATTGGTGACGCTATCCGTCCTCCCCGTGATCGGATTCTTCGCTGTCAACTTCCCCAGGGCGCGCTCAAACGGGCGCGTCACGGTCTCATCGTTGGGATTGGGATTGCCGGTGATGTAGATGGTGGGGGCGGCATCCGCGTGAACTGCGAAAGGTGTAGTTATGTTCTGCTGCGTCGCCAGCAGGCCGGTCAGGTTGGCGTTGATCTCACCGATCTTGCTGTAGGTGCAGGGAACCGTCACACCGTCGCAATTGGCCGGGCTGGGTGCGCCGCCCACGAAATGGTCGCCCTCGTCGGCGGTGAAGACGAACAGCGTATTGCTCTTGTTGATGCCGTCGCTGGCCAGCCGTGTGAAGAACTTGCCGAACGCCTGATCGTAGGACTTGAGTGCAGCCACGTAACCCGCCGACCCTGGTCCAAAGGCGGGGCCGTTGGGATGGGCGTCGTGGGCGTCGGAGATGTAGGCATAGGTCACAGGGATGCCGTGTTCCTGCATGGCCGCGACGTAGGACAACGAGACTGTGGCCTCCATGCCGTCAAAGCCGGGGAAGCCGATGTTGCCGGTGGGACTCTCAATGATATTGCCGTTCAGGTCCGTCATCGGGCCATTCGGGCTGATCTGCGGCGCAACGTACTTGTTGCCATAGAGGGCAGAATACCCGGAATAGCCGCCGGGTTCACTGGGCAACACATCTGGCTCACCGGTGTTCGCCGTGGAACAGAGCGCATTGCCTTTAGCGCAATGGACGCCAATACCGACAAAGTCGGCTGTCGCCTGATTGGGATCGCTCTTTGCTTCCTGCTCTTGTGGTGAATTGGGGCCAAACACGGTTGGTATATCGGTGGCGATATTTTCCAGGATGGTGTTCGCTGTGGCTACTGAGCCAACGTTACAACCCGCACGGGTATAGGGTACCCAGGGAGCAGGAGTGTTGACATTGGGAGCAGCGGTAATCATGTTGTACTTGGTATCGGTCGGCGTCGAGGTCGTCGGATCAAAAATTGGATCGGTCCAGTAGGCGAAAGAGACGCCGAGGTTGCTGGTGCCATCAGGATTGAAGTAGCGAAAGCTGTTGGCGACCGGTACACCGCTGCGATCACCATAGAGACCTGTCAACGAGGTCAGGATATCGGTGGCCGTGTGAGCGATGAGCGGCGTGTGGTGGTTGCTGAGCATGACACCGTTGCTCTCGATAAAGTTGAGCAGGTGCGGCATCTGCTCCAGATCGGAAGGAACGTTGGGATTATCGCGGGTGAAGTGCGTGTTGTCGAATTGGATGTAGATAACGTGCTGGATAGTGCCACTGGCCGAGTTGAGTTTGCAGGTACTCGCAGCCGCTTGAGCGGGGGTGAGAGAGTGCGCAGAGACTGTCCCTCCTCCCAACAACATTGTCAGGAGCGCGGCCAGTGCCGCCAGGCTAGCGATGGCTGCTCGCCATACATGTGTCATCCGTTTCATAGCTTCCTTTCCCATATAAAATAGACGTTCGAGGAGTCCATCCAATGAAAACAGGGAATCACCGCCAACAGCGTCATCGACGGGACTGAATGAGAGGATAGCGCCAGAGTCAGGTCATACGATTCCTCCTTCGCAAGGAACGCCACGGCAGCAAGAGACGGCTGTGGCTGGATACCCATCTGGACATAAGGAACAAAAAGCTGGCAACCTATCTTTCCGGCATGATAGACAGAACTTGCTTCCCCCAAGTGTTCGACCGGAAAAGACTTACAGACAGTAGTATACCACAAATATTTCTATTTATGAATAAAAATACCGCTCCCTGGAACACCGCTCGCTTATCCTGAAGGAATAGAGAAACGCGACACCGTAGGGGCGATGCCTTGTGCTCGCCCGCGTCGATCTAAGGACGCGGGCGA
>DASTKE010000454.1:0-11106 GCA_035716105.1 Ktedonobacteraceae bacterium
GTAGACTTTCACGCCCCCCTCGGCCAGGCCACGATAGGGATGCGCTTTGCCCGTGTCAAAGTAATCGGTAATATGGTTGCGCACAATAAGCGAGTACGGATTATTTATGGAGAAGATCAATCGCCCACCGGGTTTCGCTACCGTACCAAGCGTCCTGAGAAATCCCTGGTAGTCGGGAACATCGTTGAGGACAAGGTGACTCGCGATCAGGTCGAAGTGGTTCGCATAAGCAGGCAGAGGCTGGCTGAGATCAGCCACCCGGTAGTCTATCTTCCCTCCTGGATCTTTCGCACGGGCAAGCTCGATCAGGCGCGGCGAGATATCGATGCCCGTGACATTCGCGCAGCGCTCGACAAGAATGCGCGAGAGGTAGCCCTCGCCACAGCCAGCATCCAGCACGGTCAAGCCGGAGACATCACCCAGCAACTTCATAAAGTCGGGCATAATTGGATCCCCTTCAATCCCCACCTCTTCCCGCTTTTCAACCAGTATGCCATACTCTAGCGCAAACTCATCGTAGGTATTCTGCTTCGGATGCATCAATGTCCTCTCACTTTCATTGGGGGTCCTATCCTTCTCACAATTCTATAACATAGCTTCCAGCAAATTCTCTGTCTTCCAGGTTGGTGTAGCTTCAATATTATTGGCTAGTATTTTATCTATTGAATAGTGTACCAGCCGCCCTGGCTATGCTGAAGGTAAGAGACAGGCAGGCATTGCTAGCTCTGGATTTTAGAATAATAACTTACCCCGGCAATTTTTGTCTGATTACAAAATTTGCCTCTCAACCACTTGACATGAAACCGGTTTCATATTATGCTTTTTTCAATGAAACCGGTTTCATATTTTGAGGTTTCAGTGCAGAGTTCGATTGCTACATATCTTGGAAGAGCACGTTATGGGATCAAAACTGACGATTCAGGATATTGCCCGGCTGGCCGGGGTCTCAAAGGCGACGGTTTCGCGCGTGCTGAACCAGCGGTCGAATGTCAACCCGGTGACACGCGAGCGCGTGCTGCGTATCATGAAGGAAAAGAGCTTTGGTCCCAGCATCACCGCAGCAGGACTGGCAGGGGGACGCACCCGCTTAATCGGCGTGCTAGCTCCTCCGCTGACATGGCCGACGGTGCCGGAGATCATGCGCGGCGTGGCCGAGGTGATCGAATGCACTTCCTACGAAATCGTCCTCTACAGCATCAGCCCGGCGCGAAACCATAGCGATGTGCTGGATCGCATCCTGGCCATGAAGCTTTCCTCTGGTCTGCTGGCTATCTTGCCCGGCCAGCTTTCCGATCACCTTCGAGGATTGTACGAGCAGAGTCTGCCAATCGTGACCATCGACGACCAGGGACCGCCAACCGATATGCCCTGGGTGGGCATCGATAATCGTATCAGCGCGTATGAGGCTACACGCCACCTGATTGAACTCGGCCACAGGCGCATCGCACACATCAAGGGACCGGAAATATTTCGCTGCTCGCTCGAACGCTACGACGGATACCGGCAGGCGCTGCTCGACGCTGGTATTGAGCCTGACCCTAAATATGTATTTCCAGGGAGCTTCGAGATTACCGGTGGTCGCCAGCAGGCAGAGGCTCTTTTCTCGATGAACGCCCGTGAATGGCCCACCGCTATTTTTGTCGGCAATGACCAGATGGCTTTTGGCGTCCTGACAGTGGCCGAAGCACACGGTGTGCGCATACCAGAGGATGTGGCCGTTGTCGGCTTCGATGATATCCCACTTTCCGCCCATATGAAACCTACCCTCACAACAATGAAGCAGCCACTTTATGAAATTGGCAAGCGGGCGGTCGAATTACTCTTATCTTTTATTGATCCACAAAACCCCTTTCAGAATGACCTGCCGGAAGACCGTCTTCCATCTTCTATTCCAACCAGCCAACCCTTTCGTATCCAGTTAGCAACCAGCCTTATAGTGCGTGAATCCTGTGGGGCGTCTCGTAAACTTCCCGTCAGTAGCTGAGTTGTAGACATAGCGTAACGCGGTGCAGTGCAAGAAGCCATTATATTCTTGCGGGCTCTTTCACAGAAGTAAAAGAGGCATAGAGATTAGATGCGAATGATACAGGAAAAGGAGGTGATATTGTACATTCATATACGTTCTACCGGCACTTAGAACATACGGACGATAGGATGACATTATAAGCTCAGCTTGATGTTTTCCATCCGAAGCCTATGCCGGGCAATCGATCATCGTAGCTTGTTCGACCCGTGAATAGTCTTTAGTGTCAGGAGGTTTTCCGTGATACTCAATGCTCAATGGTCAGCGTCGAAGACCAGAGTCGGAACAGCGCTTCTCTCGTTTTTGCTTATCCTTGCCTTTGTACTGGCAGCATGTGGTACTTCGTCCACGACTTCAAACAGTTCAACCAACACCACGAACAGCGTACTCACGGTTGTTCCCAGCCCGATTGGTGATTTCACAAGGGATTTCTCCCCCTATACTCCCAACGCTGCCTATGGGACACTGGGCATGATCTACGAAACGCTGCTCTTCTTCAATCGTGAGAATGGCAATGTCCAGCCCTGGCTGGCTTCCAGCTACCAGTTCTCCAGCGACGCGACGCATGTCACGTTCAACTTGCGACAGGGCGTCAAATGGTCGGATGGGCAACCGTTGACCAGCGCCGATGTCGTGTTTACACTCAACATGCTCAAGCAGTACCCGGCGGCAGACGGGAACGGGCTGTGGAATGTGATCAGCACCGTGTCCGCACCTGATGCCAATTCGGTGCTTGTGACCCTCAAAAAGCCGTACTCTCCTATTTTGTGGTACCTGGGCGGACAGACCTACATTGTTCCGCAGCACCTGTGGAGCAATGTCGGTGATCCCACCAAGTACGCAAATGCAAATCCCGTCGGAACCGGGCCATTTGTCCTCAAGTCGTTTACCCCGCAACTGATCGACCTGGGCAAGAATCCGCATTACTGGCAGCCTGGAAAGCCCGCCGTGAGCGAAATTCGCTACCCGTCATTCAACTCGAATACCAGCGCCGAATTGCTGCTCGCACGCAACGGCGTCGACTGGACAGGGCTGTTCACGCCGAACATCCAGCAGACGTTTGTGAACCGTGACTCGGCTCACAACCACTACTGGTTCCCACCGGCCAACGTGGTTATGCTCTACCTGAACACGGCAAAGTACCCGTTCAACCTGTTGCCCGTTCGCCAGGCGATCAGCACAGCAATTGACCGGGATCAGCTTTATAAGGTGGGAGAAAGCGGGTACGAGCCACCCGCCAGCCCGACGGGACTGGTATTGCCGGCCAATCAGAACTTCCTGGCCTCCCAGTATAGCGGCTCCTCCTTCTCTATCGACAGCAACAAATCGGCTCAGTTACTGGCCAGCGCGGGCTTTACGAAAGGCTCCGACGGCATCTACGCCGACAAGAACGGCAAGAAATTGTCCTTCTCGCTCGACGTTGTGACCGGTTGGACGGACTGGGTCACCGACTGCCAGATCATGGCGAACAACCTCAAGGCAATTGGCATGAACGTCACAGTCAACCCAATGTCCTTCAATGCCTACTACAGCGCATTGCAGATGGGCAGCTTTGATATGGCGATCTCCTGGACCAATCCCGGCCCCACACCGTACTTTCTCTACCAATCGCTGTTGAACAGCCAGAATACGGCAGCGGTGGGCAAAGCGGCGACATCGAACTTTGAACGCTGGAGCGATCCCAAAACCGATCAATTGCTGTCGCAGTATGCCAACACGACCGATTCAACCACCCAGCAGCAGGCGCTAAATGGCATCCAACAGATCATGGTTGAGCAGTTGCCAAGTATTCCCCTGGTTTACGGTGCAACCTGGTATGAGTACAACACAAGTCACTTCACCGGCTGGCCCGACCAGAACAATACGTATGCCGTCCCTTCGCCATTCACCTTCCCCGACGCGGAAGTCGTCGTTCTCAACCTGCATCCCGTCGCGTAGGTACCTCAGAGTGTAAGCGAACATCGTACAGCGAAATAGGAGTCATCCCGAATGTGTAAGCGACCCGTCCCCAGGGTAGCGCAATTCGGGATGACCCATGCTCATAGAACCTGGAAGGAGATGCGGGATGCGCCATTTGCTGCGCCGTACCGGCTTTTATCTCGTCGCCCTCTGGGCCTCGATTACCTTGAACTTCCTGATTCCCCGTCTTGCGCCGGGCAATCCTGCCCAGGCGCTGATCGCTCGCTTCCAGGGCAGGATACGGCCAGAGGCGCTGCACGCGCTGGAAATAGAGTTTGGCATCAGCAATCAGAGCCTGTGGGTACAGTACCTGCAATATCTGAATAACCTGGCGCATGGCAACCTGGGCATATCAATCACCTACTTTCCTACCCCTGTCGCTACGGTCATTGCCCAGGATCTGCCCTGGACTCTCGCACTCGTCGGTATCTCTGTCTTGATAAGTTTTGTACTTGGAACGCTGCTCGGTATTTTCATTGCCTGGCGACACGGCTCCGCCCTTGATAGCGTCTTCCCCCCCTTTCTGGTGTTCTTCTCGGCCATTCCCTACTTCTGGCTGGCCCTGCTGGCCCTTTACACCCTGGGATTTACCCTCAACTGGTTCCCACTCAACGGGGGATACGATATTTCCCTGGCCCCAGATTGGAGTCCGGCCTTTATCCTCAGCGCCATCCAGCACGGCATCCTGCCCGCGCTGACGATTGTTGCCAGTTCCATCGCGGGCTGGATGCTCGGTATGCGCAATACGATGATAACCACGCTTTCGGAAGACTATGTGCTGATGGCCGAGGCAAAAGGTCTGCCGGATCAGCGCGTCATGTTCAACTACGCCGCACGTAATGCCATTCTGCCCAATATCACGGGCTTTGCGCTCGCCCTCGGTTTCGTCGTGGGTGGCGCGCTTCTCACCGAGATTGTCTTTTCCTATCCAGGCATTGGCTTTGCGCTGCTGCAAGCCGTTCAAAACTCCGATTACGCTTTATTGCAAGGTCTTTTCCTTATTATCGCCGTAGCGGTACTGGGAGCAAATTTCTTGTCCGACATGGTAAATGCCGCGCTCGATCCTCGCGTGCGCCAGGAAAGGGGTTAGCAAGCATGAACGCCCCCATTTCCACCACTGACACCTATGCAGCCCCCACTCCAGGAGCCAGCACCTTCGCGACATCCAGGCCACAGAACCGCTTGCGCACGCTCTGGAGCGCCATTGGAACGAATCCCAAGGTGCTGTTTGGACTCAGTACGGTCGTCCTTTTCTTTCTGGTAGCGCTTTTCGGGCCGCTGTTTGTCCGTACCGATCCCAATGCCTTCAGCAGCGATATCCTGTCTCCACCTTCGGCGGCTCACTGGCTTGGTACGACGCAGACCGGGCAGGATATCTTCGCGCAACTGATTTACGGAACCCGTGTCTCTATCCTCTCCGGCCTTGCCACCGGGCTGCTCGTCACCATCCTTTCCGTCACGATTGGCATCTCCAGCGGGTATCTGGGAGGCTTCGTGGATGATGTGCTTTCGCTGTTTATCAACGTTTTCCTGGTGCTGCCTGCTCTCCCGCTGGCTATCGTGCTGGCAGCCTACTTCCCCTTCAAGGGGCCTTT
Organism: Ktedonobacteraceae bacterium; assembly: GCA_035716105.1. Taxonomy (GTDB): domain Bacteria; phylum Chloroflexota; class Ktedonobacteria; order Ktedonobacterales; family Ktedonobacteraceae; genus CADDYT01. Next base: position 5,578 of record DASTKE010000454.1, read on the forward strand.
GACGGTCTCCCTTGTGATTACAGTGACAAGCTGGGCGTGGGGAGCGCGAGTGCTGCGTGCGCAAACAATGTCCATGAGCCGCCGCGAGTTCGTCTATGCAGCCCGTGCCGGTGGAGAAAGCGGCCTGCGCATCATCTTCTTCGAGATTCTCCCCAATGAGATCGCGGTCGTGGCCGCCGGATTTGTCGGCACAGTCATCTTCGTCATTCTCGCCGAAGCTGGCCTGGAATTTCTGGGGCTTGGCAATCCAACGGTCGTCAGTTGGGGAACGATGTTCTACTGGGCGCAGAATAATGATGCCCTCTTACTCGGTGCCTGGTGGTGGTTCCTGCCTCCTGGCCTCTGCATAGCCGGGTTGGGTGCGGCACTCGCCTTCATTAACTTCGGCATCGACGAACTGGCGAATCCACGCCTGCGTAACGAGGGGCGACGCCTGCGCTCCCTTCAACGGAAAAAGGCGCTGGCTTGATAGATAGATAGCATACATGTGTTTCATCAACCATCGACAACATCACAGGAGGATGCATGAGCATTATCGACAACACACGGCTACAGACGAGCGCCGGGAGCGGCGTAGACGCCCACTTTCCAGCCGATTTTTTCTGGGGTGTGGCTACCTCATCCTATCAGATTGAGGGAGCGGCGCACGAAGATGGAAAGGGACTCTCGATCTGGGATCAGTTCGCCGCCACACCTGGGAAAACCTACGCCGGTCAAACGGGAGAGATCGCCGACGATCACTATCACCGTATGCCGGAAGATGTCGCGTTGATGTCCGAGCTGGGTATCAATGCGTATCGTTTCTCGCTCGCGTGGCCGCGCATCCTCCCCGAAGGTCGTGGACAGGTCAACACAGCCGGGCTTGATTTCTATGATCGTCTGGTCGATAGCCTGCTGGCGCGAGGCATTCGCCCCTTCGCCACGCTCTATCACTGGGATCTGCCACTGTCGTTGCATGTGAAAGGCGGCTGGCTTAATCGCGACACGGCAGAGGCTTTCGCCGAGTACACGGAAATTGTCGCCCGTCGCCTGGGAGACCGCGTGCAACACTGGATCACCCTCAACGAACTCTGGTGCAGCGCCTATCTTGGCTATGGCAACGGCCTCCACGCTCCCGGCATACAAGACGCGCAACTGGCAGTCGTGGCCGGGCATCATCTCCTCGTCGCACACGGGCTGGCAATGCCGCGACTGCGCGCAAATCTTCGCCCCGGCGCTCAACTCGGTATCACCCTCAACTTCACGCCCGTCTATGCAGCCAATGAAGACCCCGAAACCCTGCGCGGCGTCGAGCGTGCGGATGCCTTTTCCAATCGCTGGTTCGCCGACCCCATCTTTCGCGGCAGCTATCCCCCTGACCTTTTTGCCGATATGGGCGTACTACCACCTCCCATCAAAGATGGGGACTTTGAGTGCATCTCAGCCCCGATTGACTTCCTGGGCGTGAACTACTACTCGCGTTCGCTGCTTCGCGCTCGCACAAACACACATGAGGTCAGCAACGAGGAAGACAGATACGAATACATCTCACCCGTACCCGGCTCAATCTACACCGAGACCGGCTGGGAAGTTTACCCCGACGGACTCACCGACCTGTTGTGCCGCCTCCATCGCGACTATGCACCACCCGCCATGCTTGTCACCGAGAACGGAGCCGCCTTTCAAGATCACTGGGATGGCGATGGTTCTGTCAGCGATCCTCTGCGCACCCACTACCTGCAACAACACATTACGGCTATAGGAAAAGCCAGAGAGCAGGGTGTGCCGCTGCAAGGCTACTTCGTCTGGTCGCTGCTGGATAACTACGAATGGCACGATGGATACAGTAAGCGCTTCGGTATCGTCTACATCGATTACGCTACCCAGCGCCGTATTCTCAAGGATAGCGCTCGCTGGTACGCATCCTTCCTCGCCTCTCAGCAAGGAAAGCGAACAACATAAGCACAGGTATTGCCCCTCTTCAGGCAAGAAATGAACTTGACAACCCCAGCCGCTTCAGTACATGCTATCATTACAGCATCTCCCAGTGTAGATGTAACGTAGCAACAGAAACGGAATGGGCATCATGTATCCACAACAGCAACAGGCACAGATGCAAGCATCCACGCCATTGCGATTGGCACTGGTGGCGCGCACGTTGGAGACTTCGGCAACGCTGGCGATGAACGAGGCGGTGGCGAAACGGAGGGCCGCAGGACTGGAAACCATTCATCTTGGCTTTGGCGAAGCCGCGTTTCCCCTGCACCCGCTGCTGCGGGCAGCACTGGCAGAGGCGGCTCCGCACACCAGTTACGCGCCTGTGCTGGGCATTCCCGCGCTGCGGCAGGCCATCGCGGAGTATCTCAACCGCACGCGAGGTCTCGCCACCGCTCCTGAGTGCATAGCGGTCGCACCGGGGAGCAAGCCATTGCTCTACGCGCTGTTACAAGTGCTGACCGGGGATGTGCTCTTGCCCGTACCTTCCTGGGTGAGCTACGCGCCACAGGCACGATTGGCCGGGAAACGGGTGATCGCTATCGAGACGGATGCAAGCGACCATCACCGCCTGGCACCTGATATCCTGTCCGAAACGCTGGCTCACGCCCGACGGGAGGGAGCCAATCCGGGCATCCTGCTGGTGAACACGCCGAGCAATCCAACCGGCAGCATGTTCGACGCTGTAGACGCGGAAGCTATCGCACTCTGGGCGCGAGCGGAGGGCATCACGCTGATCAGCGACGAGATTTATGCTGAACTGGCGCACGGTTGGCGCGAGCACGTCTCACCGGCGCGATTCTATCCCGAAGGGTGCATCGTGACCGGCGGACTCTCGAAGGCGTTTTCGGCTGGCGGCTGGCGGCTTGGCTATGCCATGCTCCCTACCGGTAGTGAAGGTTCCGCGCTAATGGCGACCATGCGTGCGCTGGCAAGCGAAATCTGGTCATCCACCGCCACGCCGGTAATGGAGGCGGCTGTCTCTGCCTATCTCCCCAACGCGGAAATCGAACGCTACGTGCAGCGCTCGGCCCGTCTGCATGGATATACCGCTTTACGGCTATATGAAACACTGACCGCTCTCGGCATCCCTTGCCCGCGCCCGGCTGGTGGCTTTTACCTCTATCCCGATTTTGCCCCCTTGCGCATAGCACTCGGTGAGCGCGGCATCACCACAAGTGAGGAGCTTGCGCGCTACCTGCTGGATGAATGGGGGATCGCAACTCTGCCCGGTTCGGTCTTTGGCGAGCAGCCAGAGGCACTGCGCCTGCGGCTGGCAACCAGTCTGTTATACGAACCGGGAGGGAAACCGACGACAGAGGAGCGCGAAGCATGGCTCTGGCACCTGCTCGAACAGGCCGATCAACTCTCACCAACCGGGCAGGATAGCGACGCGCAACTCTCGCTCCCGGCGCTTGCACGCGCACAAGCCCAATTAACGGATTTTGTACAGGCAACCCTATTTCACACTGGAAAGGACACGCAATGAGCAATAGCAACGTTCCCATCAAAGAGTTCCGGCTTGACCTCAGCGACCTGACCTACACGGGGCATGATCTGGTGCGCCCGGAATCGGTTATCGCGCAGCCCAACGGAACCCTGTGGGTTTCCGACGGGCGCGGCGGCATCACCCGCATCAACCCGGACGGCAGCCAGCAGTTTTACGGTGGATTGGGTGGCGAGCCGAATGGATTGGCGATGGCCGATGATGGCACGATCTATGTTGCCAATATCGGCACCGGCACCATTCAGAAGCTCAATCCCAGCACCGGACAGGCAGAAGAGTTCCTGACGGAGGTAGATGGCGTCAGGCTGACCTGCGCGAATTATGTTTTTCTGGATAGCAAGAACCGGCTCTGGGCCGCGTTCTCAACGCGAGAGCAAATCTGGTGGCCCGCGGCGGCCAGTCCACGCCCCGATGGCTTCATCGTGCTGATCGACGAGAAGGGAGCGCGCATCGTTGCCGACGGCCTCTATTTCACCAACGAGATACGCCTCGATGCGAACGAAGAGTACCTCTACGCGGCTGAGACGATGAAGGCTCGCATCAGCCGTTTCCGTGTCCAGCCCGACGGGAGTCTGACAGATAAAGAGGTGTACGGGCCGGACGGGCTGGGACTGGGAGCGTATGTCGATGGCTTCGCCTTCGACGTTGATGGCAATATGTGGGTGACGGTCGTTGTACGCAACGGCGTTGGCATCATCACCCCGGATGGCGACTACCACGCGGTCTTTGAGGATGCCAACGATGCTGTGCTGTCAACCTTCGAGCAGAGGATTGGCGATAGCACCGCCCAGCCCGCCGATATGGCGGCGGCAGCAGGTCAGAACCTGCAATTTGTAACGAGTGTAACCTTCGGTGGGCCTGATCTACGCACGGTCTATGTTGGCTCGCTCGGCATGAACCGACTGCCCACCTTCCGCTCGCCCGTGCCAGGACTGCCCATGCATCACTGGAAATAGGGGGACGATATCGAACAAGAGGTACAACAAAAAGGCTGATTGCCCTGGCAATCAGCCTTTTTGTTGTACCTCTTGTTCGATATCTGCTTCTACATCTCCCGATTGCGCTGGTAGCGTCAGCGTCAAGCGACTCCTGTATAAACAGAACCACTAGTACACGCCTGGGTTGCCCGCACAGAGTTCGGCGGCGCGCCGCCAGGAAGTCATTTCTTCGCCGTGCTGCTCGTTGAGAAAGCGGTAATCGTGTTTGCGAATAAGCTCCTGAACCTCGCCCAGAACACGTTGCATACAGGTGCGCTGGCACTCAAACAGGTATCGCAGCGTTTGCGGAGAGCGCGCCTCAGCCAGATTGTGCGCCTGCTCGAAATGCAACAGGCAGAGACCCGTTGACTGGCAGAGAAGCTCACGCACCTCTTCCCCGTGCAGGTACTCCACCAGCATGCCCACAAAGCGGCCTTCCGCGATGGCGCGGATACGGCAGATGGGACATTGCTCGTAGGCAGGCTTTACCGGTCGAGGACTACGCCATTTCTTCCAGAAATTGCCCCACGCGGATTCGCCCCTCTTTTCTCCACGCTCACCAGCAACGGGTACTTGCTTACCGGCTTCGGTATCGAGATCTTCGAGCACATCGGTCAGCACCTCACGATAGACCAGCGCCAGTTGCGCGGCATTATCTCCCCGTCCTAACTGCCACGTATGTAAGGGACAGAAGCCACGGGACTGAATGAGCTGGTGGCGATGCTCAACATCGCTGAAGCCTTCGTACTTCCAGGTATCTATATAGTGCTGCACCGCGCCTTGCACCAGTGTGCATATGGGACAGCCCTCTGCTTTACACGCCTCGCGCAGCGCATCAATATCGCGCTCAGACCATCCATCAGGAACATCTTTTCGCATAGCATTCCCCGTTTCTCGCCCCCGCCTTTTGCAGGCATAAAAAAACCTCTACCATTGTCCATCAAGACATGCTCTGATAAACAACACGTAGAAGCTATTAGCCCCGTGGCATTTTGCGAGCTTCATCGCAACGAGATATTTTCCCTGTGCATAGTATAGATGTTGGAGGCCGCGAGGTCAAGCCAGAAAATC
>DASTKE010000455.1:0-2571 GCA_035716105.1 Ktedonobacteraceae bacterium
TGGCCGCTACCTGGATGGTGAAGGCGCACACTGACATGGGTGGCAGGATGATTGTCACGTTCTGCGCGTCGAATTGAAGCTCTTTGAATGGCATATCTGGCTATCTCAGTCCGTAAGCGAGAAGATAGTACATCTCGTTCCACCGTATCTCTTTCTTGAATGCCGGAATGGTGGTGTCATGATTGATGAGCAGAAACTCCATGCCGACCATCTCCGCGAAGTCTTCCAGGTGTTCGACCGTCAGCGCCTGACTGAAGCCGGTGTGATGCGCCCCTCCGGCCAGAATCCAGGCCGTGGCGGACGTTTTCAGATCGGGCTGCGGCCTCCAGACCGCACGGGCCACGGGCAGCTTCGGCAGAGGCTCGTGTGACGACACCACCTCGACGGTGTTGACAAGCATACGGAAGCGATTGCCCATGTCCATCACAGCAGCATTGACCGCCGGTCCAGGCCGCGCGTCAAACACCAGTCGCACCGGGTCTGCTTTGCCGCCGATGGAGAGCGGGTGAATTTCGAGCGAGGGCTTCTGATCGGTGATGGTGGGACAGACCTCCAGCATATGCGCTCCCAGCCCCAGCATGTCGTTGTCGTTGAGATGATAGGTGTAGTCCTCCATGAAGGAGGTTCCACCGGGCAGGCCAGCAGCCATCACCTTCATCGCTCGCACCAGCGCCGCCGTCTTCCAATCACCCTCGGCACCAAATCCATAGTTCTCCGCCATCAGGCGTTGCACCGAGAGGCCGGGCAGTTGCGTGAGGCCATGCAAATCCTCGAAGGTGGTGGTGAAGGCTTTGAACTGGCCCCCTTCAAGAAAACGTCGCAAGCCAAGCTCGATGCGCGCCCCCTCGCGCAGGGATTGGTACTGGTCGCCGCCACGCCGCAGCGTTGGGGCTACCTCGTACTGCTCGTTGTATTCCTTTACGAGCTGATCAATCTCGCCGTCCGTCACCTGATTTACCGCGTCGACGAGATCACCAACTCCGTAACCTGAGACATCATAGCCCAGGCGAAGTTGAGCCTCCACCTTATCCCCTTCGGTGACTGCCACTTCGCGCATATTGTCGCCGAAGCGCGCAATCCTGGCTCCCTGCGCGTCGGACCAGGCGCACGCCGCCCGCGTCCATCTTCCCAGCTGCGTCTGCACCTCTTCATCCTGCCAGTATCCAACAATCACCTTGCGGTTCAGGCGCATGCGGCTGCCGATGAAACCAAATTCGCGGTCGCCATGCGCGGACTGGTTGAGATTCATGAAGTCCATGTCGATCTCCGACCACGGGATGTCGCGATTGTACTGCGTGTGCAGGTGCGCGAATGGCTTTTGCAACGCGCTGAGTCCGGCGATCCACATTTTGGCCGGGGAGAAGGTATGCATCCAGGTAATCAGGCCAACACAGTTTGCGGCTGAATTGGCCTCCAGGCACAACTGGCGAATGGCTTCAGGAGTGGTCAGAACCGGCTTCCATACAACATTGACGGGAATGTTCTCCGTACGAGAAAGGGCCTGAGCGATCTTTTGAGAATGCTCGGCGACTTTCTCAAGCGTCTCAGGGCCGTAGAGATGCTGGCTTCCGGTGACAAACCACACCTCGAACTGTTTCAGATCGATAATCATAGCTTTCTCCCTCTTCACACGAGGACGGTGGCGGTTGCTTCTATCTATGACGGACACGATACAAAAAGAGGTCTCAGTGCTGAGCCATCATGACCCACTATTTCTGACCGTAGACATGGACGTAGCGGTCATGGAGTTTGGCCACATCCTGCGGAGCGATTTTGTCCGGCTGGCCAAGTTGCAGTGCGAGCCATACCGTGCGTGCCACCTCTTCCACCATCACCGCCGTCTTGACCGCCGAACGGGCCGTGGGGCCGACGGTGAAGACGCCGTGATTCTTCAAAAGCACAGCAGGAGACTCGCCAATGTTCTCAACCACTTCCCGACCAATTTCTTCACCGCCAATCAAGGCAAAGCCCGCGCAAGGAATCGGGCCACCAAATTCGTCAGCGATAGCTGTGAGGTAGACGGGAATTGATTCGCCGAGGGCGGCAAAGGCGGTGGCGTAAGAAGAGTGGGTGTGAACCACGCCATTGACATCGGGACGGTGCCGGTAGATGTAAAGGTGACTGGCAGTGTCCGAAGAAGGCTTGAGGTTGCCCTCGATGACCTCGCCTGCCAGATTCACCACTACATGATCCTCCGGTCGCAGTTCATCGTAGAGTACGCCGCTGGGCTTAATCACCACCAGACCGCTCTCTGGATCACGGGCGCTGACATTGCCACCTGTCCAGACCACCAGCCCGTTTCTGGGCAATTCCTGGTGTAGTTTCCAGACCTGTTCTTTAAGCTGGTCGAGCATGTTGAGTCTCCTCAGTGTGAGGTTCCGCGAGCATATCTTCTCTCAGGCGCTTGAGACGCTTCATCACGTCATTGCCACCGCGCCCAAAATAGTCGTACAGGGTGACATACTCTCGATACAACTGGTCGTATATTTCCTGGTGCCGGGGAATTGGTTCGTACGCCTGCTCGCGCAGACGGGCCATATGTTTGCTGGCTTCAAAGATAGAATCGTAGCC
>DASTKE010000456.1:0-2143 GCA_035716105.1 Ktedonobacteraceae bacterium
TGGACCACCTTGCAGTTCGACAAGGGCGTTCCCAACAACAACGGCAACTACGGGCAGAACAACTCCGCGACGGCCTCCCAGCAGCAGGCCACCCAGACGCTGCTGGAGCAGGCTGATGTCAACCCCGACCAGAATGCTCGCTTGCAACAGTACAATCAAGCCGAGCAACAGCTGGTCAACGATGTCGCCTGGCTGCCGATGGAGCAGGTCACGACCAGTACGGTGCTCAAGCCCTACGTTCATGGCGTCGTCTTCAATCCGCAAGGTGTGACCCCGCCTGATGACTGGGCCAACGTCTACATCCTGTCCCACTAAACCCGTCTTACGCGAGTAAGGCATAGTCAGGGAGGGAGTGATTGGGCGATTGCTTAATCACTCCCTTCTTTTTACGAACAACGGAAAATTGCTGACTATATATGAGAGAATTGCTGATATTTTAGGCGTAATATATAGCGAGAGCTAGTTAGAGGAGGGTGCCGACACATTACTATGCTATTTTCCGGTAGTATAACAAGCGCAACCACTACAACAGGTATAACTAGAATAAAAAAGCATCTTCAGCGCTCCTGCACTCTTTTGCCTATCTGGAAGCAAAACGTTGTTTTGTTTTTTGATATGGATAGATGAAAACATACCGACAATTAAACAGAAAGGAGGTTGCAGCACAAAGAATCAGTAATGCTCAGGGGTAGATCAGAATATCCCTGCTCGATTACATCCATGTTCATGTATCTGAACTCACAAAGGAGAAGTCACGAATGAGTTTCGGCAAGAAACTGACAAGCGGAGTATTTCCCGCCCTGCTATGCCTGGTCGCCATGCTGATGGTGGCCTGCGGCAGCACTCCTGGCACAGGCGGCAGTGGCGGCAATGGTGGCGTCACCAAAGCGCCACAATCCCAGCAGATTTACGTTTATCCCGAAGCAGGTGTGGCCGACATCGCCACCTTTGATCCCGGCCTCTCGACCGACCTACCATCAATCGCAGCTATTGACATGGTGTTCACGGGGCTGGTGCAGTTGGACGACGACCTGAAAATCCACGCGCAAGAAGCCCAGTCCTGGAGCGAGGGCAGTGATGGTCTGACCTGGACGTTCCACCTGCGTCCCAACCTCAAGTTCAGTGATGGCACCCCGCTGACCTCGGCAGACGTGGCCTACAGCATCGATCGCGCCCTGCAACCCGCCGAGAAGTCGACGGTCGGTCCTATCTACCTGGCGCTGATCAAGGACTCCGACAAGCTGGTGGCTGGCAAAATCAAGACCGTCATTGGCGACAGCGTCATGACCCCTGACCCCAACACGGTGGTGCTCGTCACTAACAAGAAGGCGTCCTACTTCCTCGACGCCCTGACCTACTCCTGCTCCTACACGCTGGAGAAGAGCCTGGTTGACAAGTACGGCAAAAACTTCACCGACCACCTGACCGAGGGCGGCGGCAACGGTCCCTGGAAGGTCTCGGCCTATAACCACGGCCAGGAAATCGACTTCGTGCCCAATGCCAACTACTACGGCCCCAAGCCGCAGTTGAGCATGGTCAAGTTCCCCTTCTACAAGCAGGCTGATACCACCTACCGCGCCTACCAGGTCGGTCAGGTTGATACCGCTGGCGTACCGTCCGCGAACCTGAACGAGGCCAAAGCACTACCCAACGGGCAATTCCACCAGGTACCGCAGTTGTGGATCAACTACTACAACATGAACTACCTGGTCAAGCCCTTCGACAACATCAAGATTCGCCAGGCCTTCGAGTTGGCGGTCAACAAAGACCTGATCGTTCACTCCGTCTGGAAAGACACCATGATCCCCACGAACCATATCGTGCCGAAAGGACAGCCGGGCTACTATACGGGCTTGAAGGGACCTGATGGCACGCAAAATACATCAGGCAACCCGACGATGGCCAAGCAGTTGTTCCAGCAGGGGATGCAGGAAGAGGGCTGGAGCAGCCCCTCGCAGGTGCCAGCCATCACCCTGTACTATCCCTCAGGCAGCAAGGACAGCGATAACGAGGTAGCGGCCCTGCAACAGATGTGGCAGAGCACACTGGGCATCAGCATCAAGGCGCAGCCCACCGACTTCAACAAGCTGCTCGATGACATCACCGCGGCCACCAACAACCCGCATGGCATCGGCATGTGGGG
>DASTKE010000457.1:0-6222 GCA_035716105.1 Ktedonobacteraceae bacterium
CGAGGGCAAAGACGAGGCAGAGATCATCCGCATGTTGATCGCAGCGACCGAACCCGAACTCAAACAAGTCGCAGGCGAAGACCACACGCTGAAACGCTACGAGATCGCGACCAACTACCCTATGACTGTACAAGGCTACATGCGCTACTGGCGCAAGCAACACCCTGAGAGGTTATGACTGCCTCCATCGTCTTCTGAAGAACGGTTACGGTTCTACTACGAGAAATATAAAGAAGGGATTATCGAATCGCAATCAGGAGGAATGAACCTGTCAGCGTCACTGGCGGAAGGTGTGAACCTGGCGTGGCGAAGCCTGGTAATGCACCAGGTCGGGTTGAATTTTACAGATGACGCGCACATCCCTGGGGCGATGAAAGCGATATTTGTCCTGGCCCATATATTTCTTCGCCATCTTATCGATATGTTCATTGGCCCCTTCTTCCGTAATGTCGACGACATGCCCTCGCACGGAGAGCCAATGCCATTGATTGGTGGGGTCGACAATATCAAGTCCTACCTGTGGCCGCTTTGCCATATTCAGCGCTTTTTGTCTCCCTTTGAGCGTATTGACCAGGATGTAGGTGCCATCAAAGTCAATCCAGACTGGGGTTACTTGGAGAGTGTCATCTGGCATCAGCGTGGCTAAATGAGCAAGCGCTGGTTTTTGGAATAGCTCGAGCGCTTGATCGGGAATAGGTACGGGCATGTGGTCAGCCTCCTCTATGAGTTCTCGTAACAAACGGTCTTTCCATCCCTCTATCTATACCACATCCGCATCTCACAAGCAACTCTCTGTTTTGGTTTGTTTTCTTCCATAGCCTGTTCCCCCTTATGGGAATAACGAACAAGAAAAAAGACGCTTATAGTCTAATAGGATTGTGACTTTCGTATTTGGCGCAAGAAACACCCGGAACGCCTTTCATGAGATGTTGAGGATGAAGAGCGTGAAAAACGAGCGATGCGCATGTACGCACCGCTCGTTTTTCACGCCCATCACAGCGAACAGAGTTGCATACTACGTGTCAATACGCTAAAATAGCGCAAACGTTATAAGGATAGGCCTGGATGCCAGGAATGTCCCGGTTCGCATCAATACAAAGGAACATAGAACATGCATCATGCTCAACAGGAGCATACGTTTGAGAAACAGATCATCTTCCCGGTAACGCTCCATTATCTCCTCTATCTTCCCAAAGAATATGACCCGCAGCAGACAAGACGCTGGCCGCTGGTGCTCTTCTTGCACGGGGCCGGTGAGCGAGGCCAGAACTTGCACCTGGTCGCGCATCACGGGCCACCAAAACTGGTTGAAGAGGGACACGATTTTCCCTTTATTCTCGTCTCTCCCCAGTGTCCGGCTAAGGGCTGGTGGGCCAGCAAATCGACGGCACATGCACTGGCCGCCCTGCTGGACGATATCGAACACAACTATGCTGTTGATCCTGACAGGGTGTACGTGACCGGGCTGAGCATGGGCGGCTATGGCACCTGGTCGCTGGCAACCAGTTTTCCACGGCGTTTCGCGGCTATCGCTCCCATCTGTGGGGGTGGCAACACGGCAGACGTTTGTGTCCTGCGTTCCGTACCGGTCTGGGCATTTCATGGCGCAGAGGATCACGTGGTGCCATTGAGAGAGGGGCAGGGAATGGTCGATGCATTACGCCATTGCGGTGGCGATGTCAGATTTACCGTGTATCCCGGCGTGGAGCATGATTCGTGGACGCAGACCTATAACAATCCAGAGTTCTATAACTGGCTGCTTGCGCAGCGCAGAGACACAGCAGAGTGAGAACAATTGAGGGCTGCCAGTTGGCAGCCCTCAATTGTTCTCACTCTGCTGTGTCTCGTGTGGCACCTCTGGCGTCTCTTTGCCTGTCTTGCTCGCTGGTTTCTCCTCGCTGACAATCATTTTAAAGGCTTGTTGCGGGTTGGTGGGGATTGTGGGTATCTGCCGCCGCACTTCGGTCAGTTCATCCACTTGCAGATCGGCCAGCATTTTATCCTTGATCTCGTTCACCTGTCTCATCGTCTTGCCCGCGCCGCGTGAAATCTCCTGGAGCTTTTTGGGACCAAAGATCAGCAAGCCAATGACCAGGACGACCACCAGGTCCATAAAATGAAATCCCATTTGTGCTCCCTTCTACCGGAAAATAGAGCTTTCGTCTTTTTCTTTCTCCATGCGATACTATCATACCATACCTGGGAATACCATGCTAAAGCAACCAACCGTAGGGGCCGATTGATCGGCGCTGGGCGCGATCAATCGGCCCCTACACGCGTCCTGCACCATGTCTGGATTGTATTGTTCATCCGGTGAATTGTTCGCGGCATCCGAATGCCCCGAGAAAATGAGCGAAAAAAGGGAGTGATGCCGTTTACTTTGATAGAGAGTCTACAAGAAGCTGCAACATGGCAGGCAGACTTGGTTACTGCGTGGTAGAACGAGCAGTTCGCACCGCGTAGGGGCGACCCTGGTGGTCGTCAAGGGCGCTCTCAACGGTCGCCCCTACAATTAAAGAAACCGCTATGAGTAGCCGATTGTAGTCTATGCCCAGGACTTCCCCCACACACCCCTAAAATCTGGGTAAACCGGTCGCGTTTCCCCCCAGGACAGCGACCGGTCTCTTTTTTTCTTTGCGCTCCTGCTCTCCCTCTTGCCAGTCTCTGCCGCCATCATTGGCATCATTGTCCTGCGCCAGATTCCAACTCTGATAGAGGTTCTGGGCATTCTCCTGGCCGCAGGTGGAGTAGCGCTGCACAGCGAGCCTTCTGTGCGCTATGATATAGAGCAGGCGTGACACGGTTCATCGACGGAGAGCAAGGTGGAGAAAGACAGGTCGCCGACAAACAATTTCAGAAAAGCATCTGCACGCACAACGGGAGAGACAGGGAAAGCATGGTTCTCTGCGCTGAAGGACTCCTGGCGAGCGGTGCTGCGGCTTGACCGTTCGCAACTGGCAACCTTGCCGGCTCTACGCAGCGCTATTGGCTTTGGAATCCCGCTGGCGCTGGGCGTAGCAACAGGCCACGTGCTTGTAGGAGTCTCGCTGGCCGGTGGCGCGCTGAGCCTGGGCAACGTGGGACTGACCTCTCCGTACCATACCCGCGTTCGCACGATGCTGCTGGCCTGCCTTGGCATCGCGCTCTCGGCCTTTGTGGGCAGCATCACCGGCCCGATTGCCTGGCTGTCGGTACTGGTGGCCGGTATCTGGGGCATCGGCGCGGGGCTGCTTGTCTCGCTCGGCCAGTCCGCTATGACGATAGGCTTGCAAGCAGCCATCGCGCTAATCATACTTTCGCATTTCATGCTCAGTCCCACCCAGGCACTTTTACAAGCGGCCTTGATGTTTGCCGGAGCACTCTTCCAGCTCATGCTCGCGCTGCTACCTATGCCGGGGCGACGCACAGCGCCTGAAAGGGCGGCGCTTTTCACCGTCTACTCGTATCTGGCTGACTACGCCAGCAATCCAACAGACACCCAACGCGGGCAGCCGATTAGGGATGCTTTACTGAAAGCGCAGAACATGTTGACCAGGAGCAATAACCAGCGCCAGGCAGCAACACCGTTCTTTGAACTGCTCGAAGAGGCTGAACGCCTGCGCCTGAGCCTCCTGGGTTTGCGCAGATTACGGCAGCAGTTGGCGGAAGAGAACGAAACACAGACCGAAAGTATTGCGCTTTCGCTGGATGGGCTGCTTGAGGCCAGCGCCGCACAATTGCGGGATATCGCCAGCGAGCTGAAGCCACCAATCCCGCTCACGCACCGCACAAAGCCCCATCAGCAGATCAAACAAGCCCTGGCCATTATACGTCAACAGGCCAGCACCCAGCCATATGATGAAACCATACAGCAGGTGCTGGTGTATGGTGATGCTTTGCGCGACCAGTTACATACAGCAAGGAAACTGGCAACCTCCTGGCAACACCACTCGCTCCGTCTTTCGCTCCATCTCAGGTTTCCCAGACCGCCGCACCTGCACCTGCATCATACACAGACGACGCTGCGCGCCAATCTGACGCTCCGTTCCGCAATCTTTCGCCATGCCATCCGGTTGGGCGTGGCGCTCGCTCTGGCAACCGCCCTCTACCGGCTGCTGCCACTGCCCCTCGAACGCGGCTACTGGATAGCACTGACAGCAGTGCTCGTGCTCAGGCCCGAATTTGGCACAACCTTTACTCGCGGTGTCGCACGCTCTCTAGGAACTATATTTGGGGCGGTGTTCGCGACGCTGCTGGGGTCTCTGCTCGCATCATCATTATGGCTGCTCGTCATCTTCGATGCTGTCGCAGACTACCTGGCCTCCGCTGTGCTGTTCGTCAACTATGCCATGTTCTCCGTGTTCATAACGATTATGGTCGTTTTGCTGCTCACCTTCGTCACGCCCCAACCGGTCGAAACGGCCTGGTATCGTGCCATCGACACTGCCGTCGGAGGCATACTGGCGCTGCTCATCTATGCCCTCTGGCCATCGTGGGAGCGCTCGCAGGTACCCGGCAACCTGGCGGATCGCCTGGACAATCTGCGTTCCTACCTGGTGGCAGTGCTGAATGCTTATGCTCATCCCGCTGCCTACGACAGCGACACATTTCACAATCTTCGCATGGAGTCGCGGCTGGCGCGTTCAAACGCGGAGGCATCGGTCGGGCGAGCGCTCCAAGAACCGGCGTCGCACGGCATCGATGCAGATTTCGCCCAGGGACTGCTCGAGGCGGCGGATGGGTTGGCGGACAGCGCTATGGCATTAGACGCCTACCTGCTTGATAATCCAAAGCATCCGGCCCTGCCTGAGATGGCCCCGTTTGCTGGAGAAGTGGATAAGTCGCTTCAATTGCTCGCTATAGCAGTACGCGAGAAACGCAGCGTTCCCACTATGCCTGATCTTCAGGAAGCGCTGCACCGGATTCAGCGGAAAGCGCGCTCCGCCGCCTATCGGCTCGATGAACGACACACCGACCTCCGCCTCGTGCTTGCCGAGGCGAAACGCATCACCCGCATCATCGACACGCTGCACCATCTTCTCTCCACCGGCTAAGCGCTTCATTCTTTATGATGATTCGCTTAACGTCCCACTTTCACCGGTTGGTGGAGAACTGGAAGGGTTAGGGGCAACAAGTTCTCCAGCGGGCTTCGCGGCAGGCTCAAGAGGAGGTTTCGTTACGTCATCTTGAAATTCTTCCGCGTGTGCCAGGCGATATTGCCGCCAGAGAGCGGTGATGAGCGAATGCAGCAGGCCAGCTGTGGGCGCGGCAAAAATGGCTCCAAAGGGACCGAATAGCTCCGAGCCAACGGTCAAAGCGATCAGCATGATGGCGGGATTGAGTTGAACCGCTTTGCCGACCAGTCGTGGCGCGAGCACGTAGCCTTCAAAGAGGTGCAAGCAAACAAAGAAAACCAGGACTTCAACGGCCATCACCCATCCCTGCGTCAGGGCAAGCAGAATAGCGATGGCTCCAGCAAAGATGGTACCAAGCACGGGGATAAACTCTGTGATGAAGGTCAGCACACCCAGCAGCACGGCAAAGGGAAAGCCGAGCAGAAATAAACCCACACCGGCCAGCAAGCCGATGATGCTGCACAGCAAAATCTGACCGCGAATATAGCCGCCCACCACTTCTTGCAGTGTATCGAGCATCGATGTCACCTGCCCGCGGCGGGAGCGCGGCACTGCCCCGCGCAGGTTCCGCAGCGCACGTGCGCCATCCACCAGCAAGTAGATGCTAATCACCACCGTCAGCAGGATGTTTAACAGCCCACCTGCCACGCCACCAAGGATGGGAACCAGCCCACTCGCCAGCGAACCAGCCGTGTTCGATAGCCCGCCCACTAGCTGCTGCTGAAACGACTGAATCTGGCTATTTGTCACCCCTATCTCCAATAAGAGTTGCAGCAGAGGACTTTTGCCGCTCTGGTCAGGCGTTAACCAGACAGTAACACTACGAACGATGAGGGTGATCTGCAAAATAGCGGTCGTCATGACGAAGTAGAGCACGGTACCCAGGATCACAAACACACACAGATAAGCCAGCAAAATAGCCACAGGGCGCGGCATAACACGGTGAAACAAGTCCACGACCGGCACTATGGCGTAGGCGATGAGCGCGGCCACAATGACAATCAGCAGAGAAGACACGATATGACTCGCGCCCCAGAATATGACAAGCACCAGTGCAATAGCAGCCAGGATCGTGCATAAGATCAGCAAGCGTCTCAGCCAGGGACGC
>DASTKE010000458.1:0-4252 GCA_035716105.1 Ktedonobacteraceae bacterium
GCGTTGCGCACGCAACGCCTGAAAGGGCCATCCACATTGTTCATCCATTAATACAACTTATCGAGCTGGGGCCAGAAGTTTTGGGGTTCGGCGGTGGTGCGCCACCAGACGGCAATTTGCAGGTGGGTACTGTTGAATTGCGGCACCATCTGGATGATCTGCCAGAAACCGGAGACGATATTTAGGATGTTCTGGCCGCTGAGGTACCAGAGCGAGTGCCGGACTCCCGAGGCATCCGTATAGACGACGTGGGGCGTGTAGGCGTCCTGCTGGTCGCTGTTGGCAGTGTCGATCTGGGTAGGCGTCAATTGATTGAGGATGTTCTGCGATTGCTGGTAGGTCAGATCACCGTCGAAGGCCCAACCGCCGTTGGCCCAGTGCCAGCTATCACCGTAGAGGGGCAGCTCCCAGATGATGCGCGGGAGCATCTGAGGCATAGTATGCATCGCGTAAGAGAGCAACTGGCTGAGCCAGGGGTCGCTGACGGTCGGGCCGGGCGTGAAATAGGCCTGGTCAACAGCCATGATGACGATGAAGTCGGCGGAATGGCCGAGCAAGCTCCAGTTCTCGAAGCCGTTGAGGTTGTAGTAGGCATCCTGATCGTTGAGCTTGTGCAGCAGCGCAATGCCATAGGGCTTATGCAACGGCTGGAGAGCCGCCCAGACGCGCTGGTTAAAGGTGGCAAACTTCTGCTGGATACTGGGATAGGTGCGATCAACGCCCTCCAGGTCCATAATCACGCCGTCGTAGCCGCCGCTAACTGCCCTCTGCACGATGGCTTGAATATAGCGCGGATTGCTCGTCGCTGCATCAATATAGCTGGCAGCTTGCTGCGTCGTCCAGGAGGCGTCGGTATCCATTGTGACGGTGAGATAGGCCATGCCACCTTTGCTATGGATCAGCCGCACGACGCTATCCATACTCTGACTGCCGGAAACGCAGTTATTGTTTTCGCCGTTAAAGAGTTCGCCAGTGGTCGGGTCTACCCAACCGGGACCGATCAGGGCCGCGTCGGGGTTATGTCCCACGCTTTGCAGGTATGCCTGCACACCCGGACTGCAATCACGCCCGAAAATCCAGCTAAGCGAAGAGGTTTTTCCATTGAGCAGGCGCATCGTATGCACGGCGGGAGCCTGCTGCACATACAATTGCTGCAACGAAAGTTCGGACACTGGCGCACCAACCAGCGCGTGACCAGCCAGCGCCAGTACCAGCACCAGGAAAATGAGCGGAATGATGAAACGCAATCTGCTAAATATCTTGCGATTCAGACGCATAGATCTTCCTCTTCTGCCGAACAGATGTACACTCTCGCTCACCGAAATACTGTCTTGTAGCGACATGTATTACTCATCAGCATCATACCACAAGCAATCAACTTAGTGGAAACTACTGGGAAAAATGGGGGAAGCAAAAGGGAGAATGAGACCAGATGAAAAAAATTTTATCCAAACCATGCTGAAAACTGCTTTGTTCGGCAACAAAATGAACATTAGCTCATCTTGTTCATCTCGCCATTCACTTAATGTTCATACATTGATGGTATTCTGTGTAGCAGATTGACGTTCATGTAGTAACACATTGTTGTACAATGTATTTTTTTGTGGAAGGGAAGGCTGTTCATGACTCATCTACCGAGCGATCAACATATCACTTACCAGTTGCAATATCGTAAGTGTGGGAAAGCCGCGTGCAGCACCTGCCGTGAAGGGCAGGGTCATGGACCCTACTGGTATGCCTACTGGCGTGAAGGGTCGCGCCTGCGCTCCGGCTATATTGGAAAGATTCATCCCTCGCAGCTCGGTCAGAGTAACCTGATCGAACCAAACCAGCTGGCTGCTGCTGTGTGATAGATATAAAGGGCGGAGGCTGCCTTCATCATTCCCCGAATGCGGCTCGCTCCGCCCTTCGCGGTGCAAAGATCAGAAAGTTGCGATAGATTATCATCGAAATGGCGCGTGGGTGGGCGTTCATTTTAGTCGATTGGCCTGATATGCCAGTCGATTGTAAGATGATTTCGTTATGAGGAGGAACAACTGAATGAGCCTGATAAGGCGACACTGGCAGCATCCGCTGAACAGTTTTGTTGTTACCGCGTCGCTCTTGATGATATTGAGCGCAGGAGCGTTGGGCATGGGAACACTGAACCGGTCTCAAACCGCTCACGCGGCAAGGAGTAGCTGCCAGCTCAACTCGGCGCAAGGCGCGATCCAGCATGTGATTTATCTCCAGTTCGATAACACCCATTTTACCCGCGATAATCCGAATGTTCCCTCTGACCTCGAACAGATGCCGAATCTCCTGAACTTCATCGAAAACAATGGTGTGCTGCTCTCCAATCATCACACGCCATTGATTGCGCACACGGCAGACGATGTGCTTACCTCCATCACCGGCGTCTATGGAGACCAGCACGGCGTGCCTATTGCGAACACGTATGGCTATTTCAACCCCGATGGCACGAGCAACATGGCCAATTCTTTTACCTACTGGACAGACCCGATCTATGATTCGAAGGTTGCCTCTCCGAGCGATACCACCTACAACATGTTGACCGCTGGCGGCAAGAACGCGCCCGCGCCGTGGGTGCCATACACTCGCGCCGGCTGCAACTTCGGCAGCGTGCTTTCGGGGAATACCGCGTTGGAGAATACCGGAACCGACATTACCACCGTTTTCGGTGCCAACTCGCCGGAGGAGCAGGAAGCGCAATCCAATCCCACGAAGGCTCAGGCCGATTTTGTCGGCCTCGCCGTTCACTGCGCGGCAGGGGATGCCCTCTGTTCCAGCGTCAACAATGGCAAGCCCGACGTATTGCCGGATGAACCCGGCGGCTACACTGGCTTCACCGGGTTGTTTGGCAACAAATATGTCGCGCCGCAGATCAGCCCGAATGGCCCCATGACCGACCTGGATGGCAACGTTATTCAGGACTCGAAGGGCAACCAGGGCTTCCCTGGTTTTGACGAGATGTCGGCCTCGGTTTCGCTCTCGTATGTGGCCGCGATGCAGGAGCACGGTGTGCCGATCACCTATGCCTACATCTCCGACGCGCACGATAACCACAGCACGACCACCGCGTATGGTCCCGGTCAGGCTGGCTACGTGGCCACTCTGAAGGCATACGACACCGCTTTTGGCAAATTTTTCACTCGCCTCGCCAGTGACGGCATCAATAAAAGCAACACGTTGTTCGTGTTCACGGCTGACGAGGGCGATCACTTTGTTGGTGGCTCACCGTCTCCGGCGAATTGTGATGGTGTCACGACGCCCTGCACATACAGTCAGATTGGCGAGATCAACGTCAACCTGACCGGCCTGCTGGCGACGCAGCAAAACACGACTACCGCCTTCAACGTCCATGCCGATTCAGCGCCGAATTTCTATCTGAATGGCAATCCATCCGCCAGCGCTTCCACCACTCGCACTTTTGAGCACGCGGTAGCAGCGCTGACAGCCACCAACCCCATCACCAACTCCACCGATACGCTCACTAACTACATGGCCGACCCGGTAGAGATGAAGCTGTTGCACATGGTGACGGGCGACCCTGCGCGTACCCCCACCTTCACAGTTTTCGGTGATCCGAACTATTATCAGGCGACCGGGGCCGCGAATTGTAACTCACCCTGCGTGGCTGAAAAAGCCACCTATGCCTGGAATCATGGCGATGTCTCGACCGATATCAACACCACGTGGTTAGGGATGGTTGGCCCAGGCGTGAATCAGGTGGGTGTGGATAGTACCACCTGGTCTGATCACACCGATATTCGCCCGACCATCCTGGCTCTCGTCGGTCTGAAGGACGATTACGCGCACGAGGGGCGAGTGCTCTTTGAAGACCTCGCCGACTCCGCCCTCCCTTCGTCGGTCGTCAGCTCACGCCAGATTCTCACGCAACTGGCGCAGGTGTATAAGGAGATCGATGCCCCCGTTGGCCCGCTTGGCCTGAAGACCCTTCAGGTATCCACAAAGGCCATCGAAAGCACTGATCCCGGCGACACCACCTACACAAAGCTTGAAAACCAGCTTACCTCGATTACCACACAGCGCGACTCTCTGGCGAGCCAGATGATTACCCTGATGGAACAGACTGTGTTCGCCAACCAGCCCGTCAACACGCAGCAAGCGCAGCAGTTAATCGATCAAGGCAACGCCTTGCTCCAACAGGTCAACGGTATGTAAGCAAAGATATTCGAGCAAAGAGCCGAGTATTGAGTGGAGGCAGAGAAGCGCGTCCGCGCTTCTCTGC
>DASTKE010000459.1:0-9745 GCA_035716105.1 Ktedonobacteraceae bacterium
GCCACCTCCGGCACCAGCATGTTCGTATTCCACCTCTTCCTTATGCTCGAATCTCGGAGAGCATGGAGAGGTTGATGAAGAGATCGCAGCTCTGGCGCAGCGTCGCGGACATGGCCTCGTCGAAGGCCGCGACCTCGACGCGCACGCCGTGGTCGGAGCAGTAGTCGAGCATGGGCATGAAATCGCTGTCACCGCTGACCAGCACGATGCAGTCTACCGCCCGCCCATCGACGAGACGCACGACATCCATACAAAGGTCGAGATCGAGGTCGGCCTTCTTCGCGCCACTGGAGAACGTCTTGTAGTTCTTGGTCGTGATACGATAGCCCAGACCCTTGACGGCCTGCAAGAACATCTGCTCATCGCCCGCCTGTGGGCTGGTGGGGCAGTAGGCTTGCGCACGCACCAGGCGGCGATTGCCACGCAGGAAGTCGAGCAACTTGCCGAAGTCGATGTTGATGCGCATGGTGCGCGCCGAGTAGAGCAGATTCGCCACGTCGACGAAGACGCCTACACGCTCGGTCGAAGGGAACGGCGGGAGCGTGACGGCGACATTGGTCGGCCCCTGGTTGGCGCGTCGCAGTTCAGCCACCATGCGGTCCGTCTGCGTCTGGATCGCCTGCGCGACTACCGTTGCAAGGTGGTTGACGGATGCTCCCGATGGCTCTGTACGCAGGGGTGGGTACGCTGGAGCGCGCTGCACCTCGGCACGCCCGGTACGCAGTGCGTGTCCCGGTATACTGCCGCGAGCAGGAGAGGGGTCGGGACCCATGAACGGGCCAACGCCATCTCCATTCTGGTTCATCTGGCTCACTGTGTAGCCTGAGACGATGTTATATTGTCCGCCAGGCGTGGGAGTTGCACGCGGCCCAGTCACTGGTGGAGCGCTTACCTGAGCGGCGGGTGCCGGAGCGGGAACCACAGTGGGCGTTCCCTGAGCGGATACTTCGGGCGTCACCGGCTTCACAGCCAGCGGCGCATTGCCTGACGGAGCAGCGGCGCTCGTGTTGGTATTTCCAACCGGCGTCGTGGGTCGGCGGCGGCGACGGCGGCGCGAATTGGCTGCCTGTAAATCCGCATATTCCAGTGGTGGCAGGTCTTCCGGGTTCACCTCTTCCGGCTGCGCCGGTACAACCGGTGGCTCCACAGCCTGTGCAGCCGGAGTGGCCTGCGCGACAGGCTCGGCGACAGGTGTGGGTGTCGACGGAGCCGTGACGGCAGGCGTCGCATGTGCCTGCTCTTTCTCGCGCTGGCGCTCCTGGCTGTGGCGGCGTCGACCATGCTGCTCATGCTCACCGGTGGCTGCCTGGGTCTGGCTGCCACTGGTTGTCTCAGAAGCAGATTCTGTGGCAGCATCTGTTTTCGCCGTGGGTGTTTCGGCAGGTTGGGCGGGAACCACGTGCTTCTGTGCTGGCTGGGTATGACCATTGCCGTTCTCGGTTGAAGCCGGAGGCGTGGTGACTGCGCGATTGGCCGCTTCTTTGTGCTCTTCAGAGTGCGGCGGTGTGGTCGCAACGGCATTCTTTGCCGGACGGTCGAAGCGATAGCGGCGACCGGGACGTGGCTGTGCAGGTTCAGGAGTTGCCGCTGCCTGCGTAGCGGTCTCAGCCCGCGTGGTTGTCGTCAAAGGAGACTCCTCTTGAGCTTGCTTCTCAGTTGAATCCGGTGTCTGTGTCGCCTGAGTAGCTTGCGCAGCCTCTTCGCGCTGGCGCGAATGATGGCGCGGCACGCGAATGCGCGACGCGGGTCGCAAGAGGGGCGAGACGGGCCGCTCAGCAGGTGTTTGAGCGGCAGGTGCGGCCTCTTCCGGGTTCACCTGGACGTGTTTGGCTTCACCCGGCTCTGGTGTAGAAGTTGTCTCCCCGGTTGCTGGCGTCTCCGTAGCCGCTTCGCTCAACGCGGCAAGAAACTCCGGTATTTCCCCGGCCTGTTGGGCTTCTGATGCCTGAGTTACGGGCGTGGGCGAAACTGTTTGTTCCCACGCTGCACCGAATTCTGGTACCAGAAAGGGAGCGGGAGTCGCTTCAGAGGAAAACGCGACGATGGTTTCCGTCTCTCGTTCTGCCGGAGGAACGTTCAAGCGCGCCTGCTCCTGCTGGAACTCCTCAATAAAGGAGGTAAATGGGCGCATTTCCAGCTCCTCGGCGCGCTGAGGTTCTTCTATAGTGCTGCCACCATTCGGCTCAGATGCGGTGGTGTCAGGCTCCTCAACCTGGCTTTGCGCTCCATTGTCCTGTGTTTGTTCGCTGGCCTGGGGCGTGGTCTCGGTCGGAGTTGCAGTCGCGGAAGGCGTAGATATCGCCTCGTGTTGAGGTGCGCTGCTCTCGTTCTGCACGTCTGCTTGTCCCTCGGCAAGCGGTGCTTCTGCCTGATATGTAGAATCTGTCACCGTTTCAGAGACAGACGAACCCTCCGCGACGGGGGTATGTATATCGGCGTCGCTGTGTTCATGATGCATGTGTTGTGTTGTCACTAAGATCTCCAGTCTCAATAGCTATGGACCGGAGCGCAGGTAATCGTTTCGCCTCAAAGAATGTTTGACTGAAGATGGCCGGACGAATCACAATCGCTCGCTGTTTGCGCCTATCGTTTTCTCTTCGTGAATAGAGTATGCAGCGCGCAACGGGTGTTCGGAGGCAACGAGCACAGAGTGCCATTCGATGATGCCATGCCGATCCGCGTTGCCGCAGTCGATGGGCGGAAACGAGTCGAAGATCCGCCCCTACCGATTCTTATGTTTATCCTCGGGCAGGATGTATACCACTACGCTATTGCTTATGCCCCGGTCCCAATCTTCTCTACGCCGTTATCCTCACTCTTGCACACCACCAGTGAACGGCGGAACACGGGTGGATACAGGGTGAACGGAAGGCTCAGTTGCTTCGTTCAGCCCAATGGATGTTGGCATGTGATGGTTTTCTGTACTGTACTCGTGCTGGCTGACAAGCTGCTCAGAGAAATTGCCATTACCAGACAGGTTCGCCTGTTTCGCTTCGTCGGCGCGACTGGTAATGAGCCAGACATAGAGAATCCGCTCGATAGCAGTGACATTCGAAAAAATGGCGAGGAGGACCAATGCCCAGATCACAGCGCCAGAGAATACAGTGCCAGCTAAAAGCCCCAGAGCCAGAATAATGACCCGTTCGGGACGGGCAAGCAGGCCAGTTTTACACTCAAATCCCAGACCCTCGGCGCGAGCCTTAGCATAGCTTACCATCAACGAGCCGACCACTGCCATAAAAATCAAGCATATCATCCAGGACTGCTCGTGCGCGAACGGCCACAAAGCATCGTGTAGCGTGGGCCGCTGCACCGCGTAAAAGAGCAAGCCGAACAGGATAATACTTTCCGAATAGCGATCAAGCGTCGAGTCGATGAATGCACCGAAGGTCGTGGCGGTGTTACTTACACGAGCCATTGCCCCATCGAACATGTCAAAGATGCCAGCAAACAGCACCAACAATCCTCCTACCAGGAGAAAGCCTTGAGAAATTACAACCGCTGTTACCATACTGAGGATCAGCCCGATAACGGTCAAGGTATTGGGAGTGACACCTGATCGAGCCAGAGGCCGGATCATTAAAGACACAAGGTGGCGCACTCGTTGCTGTACACGTCTGCTAAACATGTCTCTATTGTACCACACTTGCTACCATTGGACTAGCTCTTTTTACGGAGATTTGCCAGCCGCTTCCAAACCCGTAGGTGCCGATGAATCGGCGGTGTGCTCGATAAATCGGCACCTACGGGTTTGACAGGTGCTCAATTACGTGTAGCAGCGTCTTGATGCTGAAAGGCTTCGACAGCAGGATTACACCGGGGAAACGCTGCTTGACCTGCGCAAGCTGTTCCATTCCGGTCGCGGAAATGACGATGATTGGCAATTGCTGTGCCGTGGCTACCTCACGAATGCGTTGGATGACTTCTACGCCAGGGATATCGCCCTGTATAATCAGATCGACAATCACTAGATCAACGGGAAAAACCGGGGTCATTGAATTTTTCTGAGTATGCGTTGGAAGCAGTGCCGCCAGAAAGGACGTACTACTGCTGAATGTCTGCACTCGATGCCCTGATAGTTCCAGGGCTGTCCTGACGAAATCAAGGATCGCTACGTTGTCATCTAACACGCCAATATTCACAAAGCACCTTATCCCTCAACCCAACCACTATCCAATATCACATCTACCACGTCTCATGTAGGCGTTCCGGGGAAGTGGAAAGCGAGCCTCCACAAACGAGCATGATTACTAATTATTATACGCTGCATCTTCAAGAGAACGCTTCATAGATGAATAATTTGTAATGCTCTCTCGATGCCAATTGTGAAGAATAAAGCAAAAGCGAGTGGACGTATCCACTCGCTTTTGCTTTATTCTTCACAGGCGCTGCTCTTACGCGGCGGAGCCGGGTCGGCGATGGGCCTTATCGAACGGTAGATTTTCGTGTGCCGCGATACGCTCATTGAGCATACGAACGATGCTTCCAAACTCTTTGGTGAATTCCTTCAGTATTTCAGTCAAACCCTGTACGTGGTGCGCGAGCTGCCCACTGCGTTCTTCCATCCTTCTCTCCAGCATGTACTGGGTCTCTCGTACCTCTTTGATGTGTGAGGTCGCTTCATCAAGCACATTCACCGCCTGTGCCAGCGTCGATTTGATCTCCACGTAGTTCAGCTTCAATTCCAACAGTTCGGCCTGCATCTGCTTTTGCACAGCCTCTAGTCGATCCATACGGTGGTCTAATGCATCGATGCGCTCGCTGAGGCGCTGTTCGCTTGCATAGACGGCGGTGCCGACTTCTTCGCGAATGAGAAGACGAAGGATTTGTAGCTCATCGTTCGTCATAAGACATACCTCCCCAAATATGTTCAGGATGCACGAAGTATAGCATGAAGTTAAATAATTTGCAATGCTAAAACGAGTAAAATGTATTTTGTGCATTCCTTGCAACAGTGGATGAAGCGCGTATATCAAGCAGCTCGGAGTAATAATCAAGCACGCGGCGGGCGACACGCGGCCAGGCATAGTCGCGAGCCTTGAGCAGCCCGGCATGGGTGAATTTCTGTCGCAGCGGCTCGTTTTCGAGCAGGCGACCGATGGTGAAGGCCAGTGCCTCGCTATCGCGTGGAGGAACCAGCAAGCCATCCGTGCCATCGGTGATGACGGTGGAGTAGCCAGCGATATTGGTTGCCACGACGGGTTTGCCGGCTGCCATCGCTTCCAGGAGCACAATGCCCATGCTTTCGCCTCCCGTGGCGGGCGCGCAGAAGACGTGGGCGCTGGCAAAGTAACGAGCTTTATCTTCATCGGGGACATAGCCGGTAAAGATCACGTCCTGCCAGCCACGGCGCTGGACGAATTGCTGGAAACCGGAGCGCAGGCGACCCTCGCCGACAAAGATGAAACGGGTATTGGGAAAACGTTCGCGAATGGTCGGAATGGCTCGCAGCAGGAACTTGGCTCCCTTGCGCTTCTCAAAACGACCGACGAAGAGGATATTCAGTTTGCCATCCATATAGCTGGGAAACGGTGCGGCCTGCGAACTGAAGCGATCGAGGCTGACGCCGTTGGGAATGATACGGAAGTCGCCGTCGAAGTAGTGAGAAACGAAGTCGTAGGCGGCGGAAGAGACGGCGATGCGACCCGCCAGGCGGCGGAAGTAGGGTCGCAAGAACGGGTAGGCCGAGGCGTAGGCCAGATAGGGAGTAGAGGTCATGCCGGGACGGGCAAAAGCATGAAAGGTACCGACGTTGAGTGCGCGAGAGTAGCGCAGCACGGTCAGTGAGAGTCCGGGCAAGAGCGGCTCGTGCAGGTGAACGACATCGAACCGCTCGCGCTGTAGCACATGACGCACGTGGCGACCCAGAGCAGGATTTAAGGCGATACGCGCAATCGACCCGTTGATGGGAAAAGGCGTCGTCCCTCCCATTTTGTAGATGTTCTGCTCCGCCTGTTTGCCTTTCACGCCAGAGGCGGGAGCCATGACGCGCACGTCGTGACCTAGCGCGATGAATTCATCGGCCAGGTGACTCACATGATCGCGGACTCCGCCTGGATAGCTCCAGTCATACGGCGAGACGATACCTATTTTCACGCGCTACTCCCTGCTAATGTTTGAGATGAGCGCTTCTTGCACCATCTCTATTCAGTACGCTACACGATGCTATTACGCTGCATAAAGTTACTACGCTGCATGCAGGCGTCGGTTGCGTCTCTGGCCGCGTGGGTTTCGCCGGTGTATCGGATTGTGTTTATGAATGTGGTGTTGTGCCAGCCGCAGGTACTCATTCACGCCCCAGAGCCTGCCACCCGGCGCGCTCAGCCCTGCCTCAATGGTGGCTCGCACGTCCTGGGCCGTCTGGCCCTCGAACCAGGTACAGCCGCGTCCAATCGCCGTCAACGTGTGCGCATCGCTATTGCCAACCTCGGCCCAGCCATAAATTTCGCGATTGGCGCGCATGGCAATACGATTCGCGCCAATGCCGCAGAAGCTCGCGTTCCAGGTTTCGATGCCATCCAACCAGACATCAGGAGCCGCGTGAATGCGATCGAGCACATTACGCGGGCAACTATGACGGAAGATGGGATTGAGCGGGTGCGCGACAATCGCCAGTCCCCCCTGCTCATGCACCAGGTCAATCGAGCGCTCCATACTCAGTCCCTGTGGAATGCGCTTCTCAATGAAAAGTGCCAGCATATGACCCGACTTCGTGCTGATCTCCTCACCGACGATAAAGTCGAAGCTATACGAACCCTTCGCCCACAGATCACGCGCCCGCAATGACCCTTCTATCACATCATGGTCGGTAATGGCAATCACGCTCAGGTCGGTTTGCTGCTGGACGTGCTCCAGGATTTGCTCGATGGTCGCGACGCCATCGCTATAGGTGCTGTGCATGTGCAGATCGGCGCTGCCCAGTTTACCGGCGTATATCGCCTGCTGCGGAGTCATCTGCTTGCGTTTCTCTAACATAGCCGTTCCCTGACACATACTCTCATCATGAAGAATTGCGCTTTTGCGTCTGCTCGTTGTCATGCCGCTCCTTGTCTACTGAAACAGGTGTATTCACTCTCAACATCGTTTCTTGTTTCGTCCTTACCCTTGAGGGAGATACCGTAGGGGCGATGCCTTGTGCTCGCCCGCCTTGTCCAATTGAAGCTTCTTTTTCAGTTACGAGCGGGCGAGCACCAGGCATCGCCCCTACGGTATCCGGTTTCCCTGTGGAGGGTGCAGGGTTTCTTGTTTTGTCTTTGTCTCCGGGGCGACCCATATGGGAGCGAACACGACCCAGTGCTGGGGGCGCGCTCCTATGTATCGCTCCATGATTGCTACAATGCCACTCATCAAATGATCGGTTTGCTTTCGCTGCTCCTCTGGCAGGGCCAGCGAAAGTGGAACCAATTCTGCTACAAATTTCGGCCCCTGGCCATGCTGACGGGGCCAGCCAAAACCACCTACCACCGGAGCGCCAGTACGCTGCGTGAGTTCCGCGATGCCCAGGGGCAGCCGCGCCGGTGCGCCAAAGAAGGGAACCTCGACGAACTCTCCCTGTACAGCGCGATCGGCTGTAATCAGCACAATTTGATTGTGGCGCAGTGCCTGAAGCATAGCGCGCATCGCCTTGCTGCCACCCAGCGGTACGTACTGGATGCCCCGGCTGCGGCGCAGTCGCAGCACCAGGTCGAGTATCCGCGTATCCGCCAGTTGTTCGACGGGAATGACAACCTCTTGTCCCTGAATGGCGAGCCATTGAACGAGATAATCGAACGGGCCATAGTGTCCTGAGAAGATGATGACACCTTTACCCAGGGCCAGCGCCGCTTTGACATGCTCTAAGCCGTGAAGATCCATGTTTTGCAGGATGGTTTCCGGCTTTATCGTCGGCAGGAGAAACAGGTCCAGGTAGTTGCTGACGTTCTGCTTGAACATGCCTCGCACGATTTTTTGCAGGCGTCGGCGTCCCGCCCATGTTTGCAGGGAGCGTCGCGCCTGCTCATCCTGACCGCCAAGTACATGCCTGATGTTCTCGGTTGCCTGCCGCCTCGCCTTGCCTGCCACCAGCCACGCGATCAACGCGACGCCATTCCCCAGTACACGCACCAGGCGGCGCGGCAAACGCGGGATGACGATTTCAGCCAACCGGAACAGGTAATACATGCCTTTTCTTCCATCAGAGACAAATTTTACAGGGCGGGGCAAGCCCACGCCCCTACTATCCAACCTGCGTTAAGCTTCGGGTGCATCCAGGCTAACAGGTGGTTTACCAACCGTTAAGCCTGCGCTGGCTGTGCCGGCCAGAACGCACGGAACATGTACCACTGCGTCGGCCATGCGCGCACCATCTCTTCCAGCCTGTCATAGATGCGCTGGGTCAGGTAGACCGTCGCGCTTTGCTTATCTTTGCCCCGCGCCTCTTCAGGAAAAATAGGCGCAAATGAGCGTATAAAGAAGCGCTGCTTCGGCCCATACCAGACGTAGCCGGGCATGATGGAGGCTCCACTTTTGAGCGCCAGCGCCGCCGGGCCAGCCGGAACGTAGGTCGTGCGGCCAAAGAACGTCACCGGCACTCCCTCTGTCGCGGACAGCGGGCGATCAACAACGATGGCGACGCCCTGGTTTTGTTGCAGCACACGCAGGATGCGGCGTGCCGAACCCTCCATCGGAATGATGCTCATGCCTTTCTCGATACGCTGGTTCTGCAAAAGCGTGTTCAGTCGTTTGTCGCTAAAGGTCTCGGCTACGGCGGCGAGGGGGAAGTGACGAGCCAGAATGGCCCCGGCCACGTCCCAGTTGCCGAAATGTGCTGTAGCCACGACCGTTCCACGACCCGGCGCTAGTGCTGCCTCCAGGTGTCCCTGCCACGAATCAGCCTCTCGCGTCATATCGATGGTTTGCTGCTCAAGGCAGTCAAGATCGATATGTGGGAAGTACATGAAATCTGAGGCGTAGCGACCGTAGTTGTACCACGACGTGAAGGCCAGGTAGCGAACACGCGGGTGATTGACGGGCAGGCCCGTGATCTGCGCCATGTTTTGCTGCGTGACGATGCGCTTGGCATGCCATCCGGCGTAGCTCAAGCCCCCGGCGGCATTGCCCAGACGATGCCGCACGGTTCGCGGCGTTCGCTTTGCCAGCGCGCTTCCCCCTCGCGCAAGCCAGTAGACTGAAGACACTCATTCCTCCAAAATAGCTTCCGCTTCGGCTCCGGCTTCGGCCTCGACGAGCGAGGCTCCGGCGGGAAGCGACTCTACCAGAATACCGGGATCAACGAGACGTTCGAGGTTCTGAAGGCACAATTGGAAGCGCTGCCGGTCCAGGGAGCAGTAAACCTGCCGCCCGGCGCGGCGCGTGCGAATCAACCCGGCGCGGCGCAGCTTGCGCAGATGCCACGAAACCAGCGGCTGGCTGATGCCCAATCGCTCAGTCAGCGCGGTCACAGTGATATCATCCTCGTGCGCGAGGTGATAGACAATGGTCAGCCGGGCCACATCGGCCAGCGCCCTCGTCATCAATTTCAGCGTACGCCAATCGATCATCTTGCCTTCTCGAAGACGGCAGATACCGCCTTTCCCCCGCTTGCCTGTTTGTCCTACCCTATGGAAGAACAACAAACATATAAAGATTTATTTCATAAATCTTTCTTTATATACTACCGCGAAGAAACCAAAAAAGCAAGAGGGTAGGAAAATTGAGGCTGCATCCTTGCAGGGGAAACCGCAAGTCGTAGGGGCGATGCCTTGTG